>JBDSEC010000611.1:0-5121 GCA_039920205.1 Pyrinomonadaceae bacterium | reverse complement strand
GTTAGACTACGGCTTTTCGTTCACGTGAACCTGGTATCTGCATCTGGTCGCGATATTTTGCTACCGTACGGCGCGACAACTTGATGCCATCTTTGATCAGGATCTTAACTACCTGATCATCCGTGATCGGATTATGCCCGTCTTCCTCTTCGATCAACTTCTTGATCTTTAGCTTGATGATGCGGGTCGAAACTTCTTCGCCGTCCTCGTTCATCATGCCTTCGGTAAAAAACCGCCGCAATTCGATCACGCCTTGCGGGGTATGGGCGTATTTGCGATTGACCACCCGGGAAACGGTGGACAAATGCATCCCAATGTCTTCGGCAATATCTTTCAACATCATGGGCTTGATGTATTGTACGCCTTTGTCCAAGAATTCGCGCTGACGCAAGACGATCGACTCGACCACTTTATAGATCGTTTGGCGGCGGTGCTCGATATTCCGCAGCAGATCGACCGCCGAACGCATTTTATCCTTAATAAAATCGCGCTCTTCCTTGGTCGCCTTGCCGGCTTCTAGCATGTGTTGATAGCTGGAACTGATGCGAAGTCGCGGGCTACCGTCATCCATGAAATAGATAATGTAATCGCCATCGAGTTTTTCGATGTATATCTCGGGCGAGATCAACACCGGTTCTTCAACGCTATAGCGCCGGCCCGGATAGGGATCAAGCGTTTTGATGTAATTGTCGCGCTCGGCGATCAGCGTTTCGACATCACAACTTAGCGCCTTCGCCAGATTCGGCAGTTTGTGCTGCTGCAGGTCCGGCAGGTGGTTCGAAACCAAAGTGTACGCCAAACGGTCCTGATGCCCGTTCACTTCTAATTGGACCTGCAAACACTCGGTGATGTTACGCGCGCCACAACCGACCGGATCCAAACGCATTACCGTTTGACGTGCCTTTTCGACCAATTCCACCGGCCAACCGCCCATGGCAGCGATCTCTTCATTTGAAGCGTTCAAGCGGCCGTCAGCATCCAAATTCCCCACCACCGCGACGGCAATGTCACACTCGACCTCGCCGATGGGGTTCATGTGCAGTTGCCATTCCAGATGGTCCGCCAGCGAGGGCGGCCGGGTCAGAAACTGCTCGAAAGTCGGCGCGTCGTCTTTATATTCGATCTCTTGAGTTTTGTAGCCAGGATCGAGGTAGTCTTGAAACTCGCGGCCAAAATCGATCTCCTCGAATGCGTCGCGATCGGTCTCGTCACGGCCAAATTCCTCGACCGATTCGGCCGTTCCTTCGGTGGCATATTCGGAAACCTGTTCTTGGTCGTATTCGTTCTGCGCGTAAGTCGCCGCGTCATCCGACAGGCCCGCACCATTCTGACTATGTTCGTCCAAACTCGCGCGAAGTGCTTCGGCGGTCGGAGTTTCAAAGTTCTCGCCGCTGTCGCTACCGGTCAGTTGGTCCAAAATTTCCGAGGCCAACTCGCGGGCCTCGTCGTGCTCGGTAACCTCTTCCAGAATAGGATTCTCCAACATTTGTTGTTGGATAAGATCGGCCAATTCCAGCGTGGTCATCTGCAACATCTCGATGCGCTGGCGCAACTGGGGCGTCAGCACGAGACGTTGCGAAAGGGTAGTTTGGAGCCTAACGGACATAAACTGGTCGTATGATGGCGAACCCTAAACCTTGAAAATTAATGCTACCGGTAAATCCCAAACCGGATTATAACTGATTCGTCACGCAATGTGGCATAGAAAATGCTTACCTAGCGAGGTAAGACGACAAAAAACAACAAAATCGCCGGACTAGAGGCTGAATCTATCACCCAAATAGAACCGGCGGACGTCCGGGTCCTCGACCAATTCCTGCGGGCTGCCAGTGCGGAAGATCTTACCTTCAGCCATGATGTAGGCGCGGTCGGTAACCCCCAGTGTTTCCCGTACGTTATGGTCGGTTATGAGAATTCCGATCCCCCGTTGGCGCAGGTACAAGATGATGTTCTGTATGTCGTCGATAGCCTTAGGATCGATGCCGGCAAACGGTTCGTCCAACAAAATGAAAGCCGGATTTGTTGCCAGTGAACGGGCGATCTCGGTTCGGCGGCGCTCGCCACCGGAAAGCGAATCACCCATGGTGTGGCGGACATGCTCAATGCCAAATTCTTCTAATAATTCTTCCAGCCTGGTCAGCCGCTGCCGCCGCCGCATTCCCATCGTTTCCAAGATCGCCAGAATGTTCTGTTCGGCCGTCATTTTGCGAAAGATGGACGGCTCTTGCGGCAGGTATCCCAATCCTAGACGGGCGCGAAGATAGACCGGGAGTTTGGTGATATCACGGTCGCCCAGGTTGATCGTCCCGTGCTCCGGCCGTTCCAGTCCGACCATCATATAGAAGGTGGTCGTCTTGCCCGCGCCGTTGGCGCCCAGCAGTCCAACAACCTCGCCCGGCTCGACGTGTAGGCTGACGCCGTCAACGACCCGGCGACGAGCGTAGGTTTTTTGCAGATTCGCGGCGGCCAACGACTTCAAAGACGGCGCGCTGAGTAGCGCATTCGACACTTCGGGGCGCGGCCGCTCGGACTCGGCATCAACGGATCGCATTTGGTTTGAATCGGGGGATGACGCGATATTCACTCAGCCACCAGACGGGTTAGGGTTTACTCACTTTGTGGGTTGAACGGCCACGGCCGGGAGCCTGCCCGTTCGAACTACCGTCGGCAACGATCCGGTTCTCGCGCATGTAAACGGTCAAAACCGCGCCATCGGTCGCGCCCTGTTCGGCATCTTCGACATGCGCCGGGCGGCCCTTTAACACGAAGGTTTCATCGGCGACAGTATATTGCGACCAATCGCCGGTGCCACGGCGGCCGGGTTGGGTCAAAACTACGTTGCCTTGAGCGACGGTACGTTCCACTTCGTTGGTCGCGGCGGACATGAAAACATCGGCCGTGTTGCCGGTGATACGGTCGGTTCCCTGCCGAATATCGACATTGCCATCATAATGGAGCAGGCGATCCTTTTGGGAATAGGTCATGCGGTCACCGCTGGCAAATGCCGGGATCGGTTGACCTTTCGCATCGCGCTTCTTCAATTGATAGATCGCGCTTTGGACGCGCATCTCGGCCAACATGCTGCCCGAACCGGCGGCGCCGCCACGCAGGGTCAAACGATCGCTTTTAACGAAATTGTCGTCCTGCCAGGCGCGGGCGTTTCCGTTATAAACCGCAACATTCTCGACGTGATTAAAATCGACGCGGTCGGCGGTAATGAAAACCGGACTCTTGGTTTTTGTGAACGGGGTCGATCCGCCGGTCTGTTCCTGATTGTAATAGGTGGTCGAAACCTTGCCCCGGCCATACGAGATCTTTGCCTTGGTGTCGGAATCCCATTCGGCCGCCTTCGAGCGCGCACGTGAATCCCAAACCGTCGGTTCACCGCCGCGTAAGCGAACTATTTCGTCGGCGGCAGTGTAAGAACCATTAGCCGCCACGCCGTTCCGGTCCTGTTCGACGAATTTGCAATCACCACTCGCGTCGTATCGTTCCAGACCCTGATGCTCGCGGACAAAATTCGCTGCCATTTTTTGCGAGGTAATGGTGCGCGTAAAACGATTGGGCGACGCGACGGCCGGCTCCAAGACGACTTTGGCGTTACCGGTGGCAGTAAAGGTCTTGGCCAAATTCCCCGCTTCGTAAAATTCGCAAAGGAATGTCGGTGCCGTCAGGGTCTGTTTGTCCGATGCCGCCGTGGGATTGACCGGATCGAGAAAAAGTTCGGCATTGCCGTTTGCCTCGGCGCGCTCCAAGTCGCGGCCCTTTTCGCGCCAGATCATACGGATGGCATCCGCGGTCAGCCGTTTGTTCGCGGCGCGCGGGTCGGTCTTGCGCGATTCGGGTGCGGCCAACGTCATCACCGATCGGCCGCTGGTCTTCATCTCCTTAAGCACACTCTTGTCTTGCTGATCGACGAAGAGGATATCCATGGTCGCAGCGCCCGAGAGCGTCATTTCGGAATCGGCATTCAGGCTGCGCGCCCGAACGTCTTTGTTGGCCGATGCCTGTTTCAACTGTTGATCGCCATCGAATAGAAAACTCATGTCCACGGCGTGGACTTCGGCGGCGCGGCCTTCGTTCATGGTGCGAAGGTAGGCATTCTGGAGCACCTCGATCTTCTCGACCTTTTTCTGCGCCGAGATGTAGGCCGTAAGAGTTTCACCGCTAATGATGTCGCTGGCCTGCTCGGCCGTGGCGCCGCCGGTGAAGTCCAGTCGATTGGACTTTTGCAGAAAGACGGCGCGGCTAGCCTTGACCGTTACCGGCTGAGCGCGCGCGGCATTGACCGGCTGGGCGCTGCCGTCGGCCGGTTTCGGGTTGATCGTGATCTGAACGTCTTTTTCCAATTCCAGACGTTCATTTTTTGAATCGACCTTGGCGCCGATGGCCTGTCCGCTGATATTTTCGCGCGAAAAGGTAATCGGATCGCTGGTCTGCGCCATCTCGGCCTGCGTGTCGTAAATGACGCTTTCGGTGTGCGCCAGCAAGCCGTTCTCGGACTCCAGGGCAACTTTACCGGTAAAGGTTATGGTCGCCTGCTCGGCACCGGCCGCGGCCGGCAGGTAGATCGCGCGATCAGCTTGTACCCGGTTCGGCTTGGAACCCACGGCTCGGTACGACTCTAATTTCACCTGCTCAAGTTCGTGGTGATTGTCGGAATAGGTGATGTCGCGCGTGGCGGTTACTAGGAGGGTCAAGCGGTCACCGTCGGTAACGCGTCGTTCGTACCCTTCGACCACGCTGACCACCTGACGCGAAAGTTCCGGCTTGCCATTAGTCAAACGAAAGTCGGACTTTACCTTATTTCGATATAGCGAAATTCCGGCATAGGCCAAAACCCCGATCAGTGCAGCACCGGCAAAAAGACGCAGAAATAACGGCACGCGCGCGCGCAAACCGATCAGAACCGCCCCTTTTCGCCTAACTTCCTGCATAAAAAGTACGGCAGACTGTTTGTCTGCCGAGGTGCGTTACCTAAGAACAACGCCAATTAACAACTGGCCTCTTGGCGGGACGTTCCCGTCAGCCACAGGGGCCTACAATATGTTAACCAGTCACAACCGAAACTTGCATCGACAGGCTAACAGCCTGTCGTACGTTTATTGCATCTACAGGCTA
>JBDSEC010000610.1:0-4800 GCA_039920205.1 Pyrinomonadaceae bacterium | reverse complement strand
CCGCCTTCAACGGGGCGGCGGATGCAACCTCGGTCATCAGGTCCAATATCCGTCCGCTTATTTCCGGTTGGCGTTTTAAGGCCAGAACCGATGCGCGCAGCGCACCCGCGTAGTGCCCCAACGAACGCGCTGCGGTGAATAATTCATCGTCGCAATGGCGGCACCGTATCTGCTCGGGATCGGCGTGCCCGCCGGCCGGTAATCCGCACTTCCAGCAAAGCGAAACGGAGCTGTCGAACAGCTCCGTTTCCTTCCAACAATCGGCGCAACAAACGCCGTCGTTAAATTCTTCCACACTGCCGCCGCAGAGGTCGCAGGCCCGCGGAAAAAGCAGCGCGAGTCCGCTGTTGCCAATGCGACGAATGTTACTTGCCCATGAATTCATGCATGCTTTATTCGAATCGGTTGGTTAACCACGAATTTACACGAATCAATGACACGAATAAAACACTCCGACTGAGGGGCGGCCCTGAACCGTTAAACAAGTCTCTCGCCCAACCGCTACCGGCTACCTTCTTCCCTACTCGTCGTCCTCGCTCAACATCCCACGTTCCAACATATCCTGGCACTTGATGCAATAACGCGCCCAGGGTATCGCTTCCAACCGTTTGTCCTGCACCGCCTCGCCACAATTTACACAGTCACCGTACTCGGCCTTTTCGATCCGCGCCAATGCTTCATCGATCAGATTCAGCATCGACCGGTCGTTCTCGGTCATGGACATCATCAGTTCTTTGTTATAGGCATTCGCCGCCATGTCCGCGGGATCCTGCGTCGCCTCGGAGTCGCGCTCGCGGCTGTTTTTTTCGGCTTCTTGCACCTGTCCCACCAGGCCGACCCGGCGCGTCATCAATCTATCCCGATACGATTTGATTTTTCGTTTATCCATTCGCTAATGATTCCTCGCTACGCGATTATTTCTGATAGGGCAATCCACGAATAATGGTAAAGGCCCGGTAAAGTTGCTCGGCCATCAGCAAACGCGCCATTTCATGCGTCAGCGTCAGGCGTGACAACGACCAGCGTATATTTGCCCGGTCCCTTACCTCTTCAGCAAGTCCTGTCGGCCCGCCAATAATAAAAGCGATCTCCTTGGCTCCCGAAACTTGCCATTCTTCCACTTGCGCCGCCAACTCATGACTATCCCACTGGCGACCCGTCACCTCAAGAGCAACCACGATCGAGCTCGGCCGCAGAGCGGCTATGATGCGGCGACCCTCGTCGGCGCTGCCATCTGATCCGCCGGCGTCACGTAATTCCGAGATCTCGCAACGGATAAAGCGCCCTAACCGCTGTAAATACTCGTCGATCAGGCCGCGCAGATTCGCTTCGCGAGTTTTCCCCACCCAAATGAAGCGAAAATGCATTTCAATCGTCCGTCGGGTCCGTTGGATCCGCCGCCACCCCGTCCCGGTTCAGCCGTTCGTACAAATTCTTGCGGCTGATGCCGAGGATCCGCGCGGCTTCGGACTTATTACCGCGACATTCGTCCAAGATCTCCCTAACGTAGGACGATTCCAAGTCGGCCAAGGTCGGGCGATCTTGCGCCGCATGCTCGGCTGCCGCCGCGGCGCGCCAGGCCGGGGAAAACTCTTCCAGATCCAAGACCGTTCCCGCGGAAACGATCACCGCCCGCTCGATCGCGTTGGCCAATTCCCGAATATTTCCCGGCCAGGA
Source organism: Pyrinomonadaceae bacterium (assembly GCA_039920205.1). Taxonomy (GTDB): domain Bacteria; phylum Acidobacteriota; class Blastocatellia; order Pyrinomonadales; family Pyrinomonadaceae; genus JBDSEC01. Next base: position 3,123 of record JBDSEC010000610.1, on the reverse strand, counting down.
ATAATCGGCCAAAACTTTCCGTGCTGTCGAGCCGATACTTCTGACCGCGCGGCCGTGTTTGGCCGCACTTCGCTCCAAAAACAGTTGGCTCAACGGTTCGATGTCATCCCGCCGCTTACGCAGGGCCGGCAACGGCAAACTGACCACGTTCAGTCGATAATAAAGATCTTCGCGAAATGCCGAGCGGCGGATCGCCTCGCTCAGGTCAACATTGGTCAACGCGATCAGCCGCGAATTGACCTTGATCGCGCGGCGACCACCCAATCGTTCGAACTCGCGGGTTTCGATCACCCGCAATAGCTTTGCCTGCGCGTCGACCGTCAGGTGCGCGATCTCGTCCAGCAGCAGCGTTCCCTTATGGGCGGCTTCAAAGCGACCGGGCCGACCCTCGGTAGCGCCGGTAAAGGCACCGCGCTCGTAACCGAATAATTCGGCCTCGATCAACTCGGACGGCAAGGCGGCGCAATCGATCTTGACCATCGCCTGCCCCGACCGTGACGATCGGTCGTGGATCCAGGCCGCCAAGGTGTCTTTGCCCGTTCCCGATTCACCCGTGATCAAGACGGTCGAATCGGTGGCCGCCACTCGTTCAGCCAAGCGCAGAACTTCGCGCATCTCGTTCGATTGCGCGACGATCTCGATCACGCAGTTTCATCATCCAGGGCGTGACCGTTAGCCGGCACAACCAGTTTGGCGGCATCGCGCCACAATCTTTCCAGATCGTAAAACCGGCGCGCCTTCTCTTCGAAAACGTGAACAATAAAGTCGCCGTAATCAAGCAAGATCCATTCCGCAGAGCTGTGTCCTTCGATCCGCGCCGCCCGCGTTCCGGACGTTTTCAATTGCTCCGCGATCTCGTCGGCAATCGCCTGCACCTGGCGCGCATTGGTGCCGGATACCACCAAAAAGTAATCGGTAAAATTCGCCACCGCCTGCAAGTCTAAGACGATCGGGTCGACGCCCTTCTTGTCTTCGGCCGCACGCAACGCGATCAGGATACGCTCGTCGGTGATAACCGGCGGCGCCGGGACTTCTACCAGTGGTGCCGGTATGGCTTCCGTTTCGGCGCGCAAGGCGCGTAGCTTGATGGTTGATTCCTCGTTCATTCGTTCACTTGTAAAGCTCGTATTTCTTGATATAGTCGCCAACTTCCGCGGGGACCTGGGTCTTCCATTCCATCTCGCGGCCAGCACCGACCAAACTCCGTATGGCGGTTGCGGATGTATCCACGAACGCCACGTCCGTAAAAAAGATCGATGGACCCGGATCATGGTCCAGGCGGCGCGTGATCGACCGCCGGTCAAACCCGCGTACATCAACGATGCGATCCCGGATCGCGCTGCCCACATGCCGCGCGCCGAGCGGCGAATCGGGCCGCGTCACCACGATATGGTCGGTCAGGCCCAGAACCCGTTCGAACTCACGCCAACTGTCGATCTCCATCCACGAGTCGGCGCCCAGGATAAAGAACAACCGCACTTCCGGACCTTCCAATTGCATCAGCGCGGTCAGCGTTTCGATCGTGTACGGACGTGCCGGCGCATCCATCTCGACGGTCGAGACCACAAACTCGTTATCGCGCCGGGTGGCTAACGCCAGCATCGCGTAACGCTGGATCGCCGGGGTTATGGCCTGATCCCGCTTGTGCGGCGCCGCAAATGCCGGAATAAACACGATCTGGTCCAACGCGAAGTTGCGCAGCAGTTCGCGCGCCACGTACAGGTGCCCGTTGTGCACCGGATCGAACGTTCCCCCGTAAAGTCCTACGCGCCGTCTACCATTCATCTGCAAATTCGGCTCTCCCACTCACGATGCCGCGGCCAGGTCCTGCGCCAGATCGACCGCTTCTTTATCGATCCGAGCTAACATTCGCGCCAGCGCCACGATCAATTCGGGAATGCCGGCCCGGGTGGCCGACGAAATAGCCATAAACGGTTTTCCATCGGCCTCGGCCGCAACGCGCAAGTTTTCCAGCCGTTCCGGCTCGTCCAAGGCGTCGATCTTCGATGCCACCAAGACCTGCGGCCGCCGCGCCAACGCCGGATCGTACGCCGCCAATTCACGGTTGATCGTAGCGTAATCCTCGACCGGATCGCGGCCCGTGACCGACGACACATCCACCAAATGGATCAACACTTTCGTCCGTTCTACATGGCGCAAGAAACGATCACCGAGACCCACCCCCAAATGCGCACCTTCGATCAACCCGGGAATATCCGCCACGACAAAGGTGTTGAAATCACCCAGGTCCACCACGCCCAAATGCGGCTCCAACGTGGTGAACGGATAGTCGGCGATCTTGGGCTTGGCCGCCGAAATGGTCGAGATCAAAGTCGATTTGCCGGCATTCGGAAATCCCACCAGTCCCACATCCGCCAACAGCTTGAGTTCAAGCTGCAGCCAGAGTTCGTCGCCTTCGCTGCCTTCTTGGTGATAACGCGGCGCCCGGTTGGTTGAAGTGGCGAAATGGGAATTACCAAATCCGCCGCGGCCACCCCGCGCCGCCAGCCAGCGGTCACCCTCCGCGGTAAAGTCGTGCAGCAGAGAATTGTCCTCAAAGGCAAAGATCTGGGTCCCAACGGGTACTCGCACGACGATGTCTTCGCCCTCGCGCCCGGAACAGTTCGAACCTTCGCCATGACGTCCGCGGTCGGCCACATGTTCGGGGTTATAACGCAGGTGCAGCAAGGTGTTCAGCCCCGAATCGGCCTGAAAATAGACGTTACCGCCCCGGCCGCCATCGCCACCCGACGGGCCGCCGCGCGGTACGAACTTTTCGCGCCGGAAAGCCGTCACGCCGTTGCCGCCATGACCACCTTGAACACGTATTTTTGCCCGATCGATAAACAATTCAATTACCCTACCGAAAAAAACTAAACGCGACGCCCGGCGCTTCGGGCACCGGGCCCGTGGCGCACGCGCGTCGCGTGGAAATTAGCTGGGGACAGCGCTTCTCTTAGGCGGCCGCGGCGGGCGCAGCAACGGCGGCTTCGGCATAGACGCTGATAAACTTGCCTTGACGGCCTTTATCCTCGAACTTCACAAAACCTTCGATCAAAGCGAACAACGTATCATCCTTGCCTCTGCCAACATTCTTGCCCGGTTTCCATTTGGTGCCGCGTT
>JBDSEC010000609.1:0-9614 GCA_039920205.1 Pyrinomonadaceae bacterium | reverse complement strand
ACGGACGGATACCGCGCCAGGGGCGAGTAACGCGCCGGGATCGTTTCGATCTCAAGCACATCCGTCAGATCCAACTCGGCGATGAATACCGGTTGGCGGAATTTGTACTCTTGGCTCAAGGCTTCGCTCAACCGGCCAATGCTGCCGATCGATCGGCCGTTTACATCCGTGATCCCGGCGGTTTGACCAAGTCGTAGATGACGCACCTCGGCGTCCGCGAAACTTAGCGGCGGCAACCTCATCGCGTCAACGGCCGATTCCAAAGCGCCCTTTAGGTCGAAGAAATCCAGTTCGCGGCTGGCGCCGGCCCGGCCCGCTTCGGTCCAGCCACCGGTGCCGATCAGTGCCAAAGCTTCGCGCTCAATGGGCAGATCACCCGCCGCCTCGTTCGCGACAAAAATTCGCCCCAGTTCGAACAGACGCACCTCGCGGGTTCCGTGGTTCAGGTTATGCCGCAGCGCGTCCAACAATCCCGCCAACAAGGTCGGTCGCATCCGGGTCGCGCCTTCGATGATCGAATCGCGCAGGGAAACGAACGCATCAGTCCCCGCGCTCACGCGGCGTTGATATTCCGGGATCAGATCGAACCGTCCGTCATGAGTGGTGTTGATGAAGCTGTAACTGATCGCCTCGTCAAAACCAAGAGTGGACAGGGTGCCGCGCAGGGCGCGCTTCTGCGTTTCGGCCGGCTGCAGTTCGCCCGCGTGGCTGGCCGGCGGCAATTCATCGCGCAGTTTGTCATAACCAACGTGTCGCGCAACTTCTTCGACCAGGTCTTCTTCGATATTTACGTCAACGCGCCAGGTCGGCACCAAGAACGTCATCCGGCCCGTTCCGTCGTTGATCAGATCCAACTGCAGACCAAAGCCTAAGCTGGTCAAAATGCGGCGCATTTCGTCTTCATCAACAACCAAACCGGTCAGTGACTGCACTCGTTCGGGACGTAGCGAAACATTGACCGTCCCGGGTTCTTTTGGGGATACATCGATAGCATCTTCCGTCGCTTGTCCGCCGGCGAGTTCGCAGATCAGCGCGACACAGCGATCTTGCGCGCGCCGCGCGCCGGCCCAATCTACCCCGCGTTCGAAACGATAGGAAGCCTCGGTCGATAAGCCCAAGAGCTTGGAGGTGCGCCGCACCGACGCCGGCACAAAGTAGGCACTTTCAATCAATACATTGGTCGTTGTATCGCCGATCTCGGTCGGTGCGCCGCCCATTACCCCGCCGACGGCGATCGGCCCCGAAGCGTCGCAGATCATCAACATTTCGGGATCCAGTTCGCGCTCGACCCGGTCCAAGGTAGTGAGCTTTTCCCCGGCGCGAGCCCGGCGTACGACGATCTTCCCTTCGGTCAGGGTATCCAGGTCAAACGCATGAAGCGGTTGGCCCATTTCCCACATCACATAGTTGGTGATGTCGGCCACATTATTGACCGAACGCTGGCCCAAGGCGACCAGTCGATCGACCAACCATTGCGGCGACGGACCGATCTTGACGCCGCGGACGATCCGCGCGGTGTAGCGCGGGCAGAGGTCAGGATCTTCGATGGTGACTGACGCGAATTCGCTCGCTTTTCCACTGACGTGCGCGGCCGGAACGGTCAGATTCGCAGCATTCAATTCGAACGCGCCGCCGTTGATGACCGCGACCTCGCGCGCGACGCCGATATGCGACAAGCAATCCGGCCGGTTCGACGTCAGGTCGATATCGAAAACGAGATCGTCACCCGCCGCGTGAATGCCTTCGACGGCCAGACCCACGCCCGTCAGCCGTTCCGCCAACACCTTCGGCTCCATCTCGGTCGGGTACAATTCCCGCAGCCAGTTATAGCTTATGTTCATAAAAGGGTTTTAAGAATAGCCACAGAGGTCACAGAGAACACAGAGGTTTGGGACTTCCTAAAGACTAAAGTCTGAGGTAATGGGCGACTATCCCTCTGTGAACTCTGTGATCTCTGTGGCCAATTCTTTCTTAATTAAACTGCTCTAAAAAGCGCACGTCGTTCTCGAACATATGCCGAATGTCGTCCAGCGAATAGAGCAATGCGCACATGCGCTCGAGCCCAAGGCCAAAGGCAAAGCCCGAGTAAACTTCCGGATCGACGCCGCAGGCGCGCAGCACGTTCGGATGCACCATGCCGCTACCACCCAATTCGATCCAGCCCGAGCCTTTGCAGATCCGGCAACCGGTTCCGCCGCACTTAAAGCAACTGTAATCAAACTCGCCGCTCGGCTCGGTGAAGGGGAAATACGACGGCCGGAAGCGAGTCTTGGTCTCGGGTCCAAACAGCCGATGAACGAATTCACCCATCGTGCCCTTGAGATGCTCCATCGTGATCCCTTTTTCCACACACAAGCCTTCGACCTGATGGAACATCGGGACGTGCGTCGGATCCGGTGTATCACGGCGAAAAACGCGACCCGGCGCGATCACGCGCAGCGGCGCACCGCGGCGTTCCATCGCGCGGATCTGCACGGTCGAGGTCTGCGATCGCAACGCAAAACCGTCGACCGTGTAAAAGGTGTCCTGCGATGCGCGTGCGGGATGCCCTTCGGGAATATTCAGCGCGTCGAAGTTGTAGTAATCGGTTTCGATCTCGCGGTCGTCTTCGATCGAGTAGCCCAACGAGACAAAGATGTCTTCGATCCGTTGCCGCAACAACGTCAACGGATGCAAATGGCCCCGCCGCGGACGCCGTCCCGGAATGGTCACGTCGATTCGCTCGCGCTCGATCCGCGCCTCGGCAATATATCCGGTCAACCGCAACTCGACTCCAGCCAACGCGTCGGCGATCTCGCCTTCGATCTCTTGGACCAACTGGCCAAAGCCGGCGCGATCCTCGGCCGGCACGCGGCCGATCAATTTCTTGACGGCGGCGAGCGCGCTCTTCTTACCCGTTTGCCGTTGGCGCAGTTCCACCAAAGCCCGGTGTTGCGTCTCTGCGTCTTCGATGGTCGCGGGCGCCAGGGTTTCCGTCAGACGACCGAATTCCGCCGCGAAATCGGCGCGGACTTTTTCGGCTTGAGCCGCGGGGGTGGTTGATGTTTCGACTTCGGACATGATCGATATTTCAAAATGCGAACGTTAACTTCAACACTCATCGGCAAGTGCTAGCATATGCTACAAATTCACTTGATCTGCAAAAACTCGCCATTGAATGTTTAGGATAAACTTGTCTGGCAACTTTCCAGAGATCATCGCAAGAATCAAATCCATTCAACCTAGCTCCATCAGGAGCGAAATATTTATAGAAGCAATGCCTTTGGTAAGTTTCTTAGCTCCGGCAGGAGCAGAATGTATTCAAGAAAACCGTTCCGCTCCTGCCGGAGCTGGCTATCCTTTTACGTCACCGTTAACTATATATATTCCGTCCCTGCCGGGACTAAGAACTTGATCCCAAAGTTCTGCTTGAACTTATACGTAAGTGAATGCAGACGACTTACCGCAATTCGTCGACTCCGCGTTTCTCAGATTCTTGAAAATAACCAAACCCGCATCGACAGACTAACAGTCTGTCGTACAAGGGTCGGCCCCGGCAGAAACGGCAAACCACAACGAATTTACGTCGCGCGTCCGGCCGCCCTTTCGGGGCCCGCATACAAACCGAAAGATGTTCCGGGCCGTTGGCCGAAAGAGCGGCGGTTGGCCCCACGAACTAGGCCGCGCGTTGCTGTTCTTGGTTGGCCAGGGCGTCTTTCGCCTGCCCCGCCAACACCGTAAACGCTTCCGGCTGCTTGGCCGCCAAGTCCGCCAGCACCTTGCGATCCAATTCGATCCCGGCGACCTTAAGGCCGTGCATGAAATTCGAATAGTTCAAGCCGTTCAGCCGGGCGGCCGCGCCAATGCGCACGATCCACAGACTGCGGAAATCGCGTTTCTTCAGCTTACGTCCGGTGTAAGCAAAGACTAAACTGCGTTCAACGGATTCTTTGGCTGACCGGTACAATTTGGATTTCGTACCACGAAATCCCTTGGCCAATTTCAATAATTTTTTGCGCTTCTCTAGGCGCTTATTTCCACGTTTTGCACGAGGCATAAGTAAAAACCTCCAAAAAAGACAGATGTCAGATGCTAGATGTCAGATGTTAGTAAAAGCCAATTCTGACATTGCAAAATTCCTCTGAAAAGTCATCTAAAAATGTACCGCTAATGTCCGACGCTCGCCTGTCTTACTAACATCTAGCATCTGACATCTAGCATCTTCTTTACGATCTTCCGTAGGGAAGCATCGCTTGCACTCGCTTCAGATCGCCATCGGCTACGTAACCGTCAACGTCCAAGGCGCGTTTCCGCTTGGTCGTCTTCTTGGTCAAAATATGGCGCGCATGCGAATGCCCGCGCTTGATCTTTCCCGTGGCGGTCAAACGAAATCGTTTGGCGGCGCCTTTGTGTGTTTTCAATTTCGGCATGATTGCTCCTCAAACAAATTAGTACTTAGTACTAGGCGCCGGCTTCCGGCGCCTCGGGCGCCACCGGCACTGGTTCCGGTTTTGGTTCCGGCTTAACTTCTACCTTAGCCTCCGGCTTAACTTCCGGTTTGGCTTCGGCATCCGGCTTAGGCCGCGGCGGCCGTTCGGCCTTCTCTACCTTTTCGGCTTTACCGCGCTTGGGAGTCATGATGATGAACATCTGATTCCCTTCCATCTTGGGCCGAACCTCGACCTCGGCGATATCGGTCAGATCCTTCTCTAACCGCTCCAAGATACGCACACCCAGTTCACGGTGGGCCATTTCGCGGCCGCGGAACCAGATCGTGGCTTTGACCTTGTCGCCCTCGATCAGCCAATCACGCGCATGTTTTACGCGATAATCGTAATCGTGATCATCCGTACCGGGCCGGAATTTCACTTCCTTAACGGTGATGATCACCTGTTTCTTCTTGGCCTCGTGGGCCTTTTTCTTATTCTCGTATTGGAATTTACCGTAGTCGATAATGCGACACACCGGCGGATCGGCGGTGGCGGCTACCTCGACCAGATCCATTCCTTTTTCCCGAGCTAAAGCCACGGCTTCGCGCGTACCCATTACGCCGAACTGTTCGCCGTCTTCCCCGACTACCCGCACCTGTGGAACGCGAATGCGATCATTGATCCGCACCGCCGGTGTCCGGCGATTATCCGGGCGATTACCACGACCTCTAAAACCGCTAATACAGCACCTCCGAAGTAAATTTCAGCGTTACTCAGCTTCGGGCTGATCAGGCTGAAGGACATTCACTAAAGCGCGCGTTTCGACCAAACGCAGCGCCATTTCTTTAAACTCCGCCACCGACATTGCGCCAATGTCGCCCGCCTTGCGTTCGCGCACCGCAACATTACCGTCTTCCATCTCGCGATCACCCAGGACCAGCATGAAGGGAACCTTCTGCATTTGGGCTTCACGGATCTTGGCGCCGATCTTGTCGCTGCGCGTGATCGAATCGACGCGTAGGCCGGCGTCGCGCAATTCCTTCGCGACCGAATCGGCGTAGTCGTTGATCCGATCGGTGATCGGCAACACGGCTATCTGTATCGGGGCCAACCACATCGGGAACGCGCCCGCATAATGCTCGATCAATACGCCAAAGAACCGTTCCATCGAACCGAACAGCGCGCGGTGGACCATGATCGGACGATGCCGGGCGTTGTCGTCGCCAATATACTCTAACTGGAACCGTTCGGGCAGGTTAAAATCGCACTGAACAGTGCTTAACTGCCATAGTCGGCCGATCGCGTCTTCAACCTTGATGTCGATCTTGGGCCCGTAAAAAGCCGCTTCGCCCTCAATACGTTCATACGGAATATTGCGCTGTTCCAACGCCGCGACCAGCGCCGTTTCCGCGCGTTCCCAATCTTCGTCGGCACCGACAAAATGCTTATTCTGCCCATCGCCCTTGACTGACAGTTCGACCTTGAACTTGTCAAAACCGAATACCTGCAGCATGTCGTAGGCGAAATCGACGCACGCGCCGATCTCGTCCGTCACCTGATCCGGCGTACAGAATATGTGCGCATCGTCTTGCGTAAACCCGCGCACGCGCAGCAATCCGTGCAGTGTGCCCGACAATTCCGCACGATAGACCGCGCCAAACTCTGCATACCGCAACGGTAGATCACGATATGACCGTTGGCCCGTTTGATAGATCCCAATATGCCCGGGGCAATTCATCGGCTTCAAACGGAACTCGACGCCTTCGATCTCGGTCGGCGCGAACATCGCGTCGGCGTAATTCTCTTCGTGGCCGCTGATGGTCCACAACTCGCGCTTGGCGATGTGCGGCGTGTAGACCAATCCGTAACCGCGCCGGATCAACTGCTCGCGCAGGTAATCTTCCATCTCTTTGCGGATCGCTCCGCCCTTGGGATGCCAGAAGATCAACCCCTGCCCGAACTCTTCCTTGATGGAATAGAGATCCAGTTCGCGGCCCAAGCGGCGATGGTCGCGCTTTTCGGCTTCCTCGCGCTGCTTAAGCCACCCGTCCAACTCTTCTTGCGTGGCGAACGCCGTCCCGTAAATGCGTTGCATCTGCGGATTCTCGGCATCGCCCTTCCAGTAAGCGCCCGACAAAGCCAACAGCTTGAACGCTTTTAGCTTATTCGTGCTGGGCACGTGTGGACCAAGACAAAAATCCAGGAACGACGAGTTATCTATGTAATAAACACTGACCCGTTCGCCGGCCTTCTCGTCGATCAGTTCGCACTTTAGCGGTTCCGCGCGTTCGGCGAAAATTCTGAGCGCATCGCGCTTCGAGATCTCGTCCCGGCGATATGGAAGATTCCGCTTGACCAGATCGCGCATCTTCTTTTCGATCGCGGGCAGATCGGCCTCGGTCAACATCTGCGGCGCGATCACATCGTAGAAGAAGCCGTAGCGCGGATCGTCCATCAACGCCGGTCCAATACCAAGTTGCGTACCCGGAAACAGATCCAACACCGCCGCGGCCAATAGATGCGCGGTCGAATGACGCAACACATCCAAACCACCCAAGGTCTGCGGCATCACCGGATCGACCCGCACGGCTTGGTCACCCGGCGGTATCAAATACGCCAGGTCAACCTCGCGCCCATCGATCTTGGCTGCCAGGGCTTGCTTCGCGGCGTCGCGGTCCAATTTCTTTAGGACCTCGGCCACCGTCACCGGTGCGGGCATATTGATGGCCGCGCCGTTTCCGACTTGTACTTGGATCTCGCTCATTATTCCCTCGTAAATCTAATTGTGCCGTGGACTAGGTGGACCGCATTGACGATGTGGACGTCACGCGGCACCGAGTTCCATCGGTACGGACAAACGGATAATGGCGACGGCAAATTTACCGCGCCCCGTTTCGGCCGAAAAGATTTACGATCTACTGCAAATCAACGATTGGATTCGATAGGAGCGCCTTTGCCGCGCGCCCGCTGCTGTTTGAGCAGCGTTGGCGTCGCCATTAATTCAGAACCGCGTGGTAGTTCGCGTATTCATGACAAAGGTCTTCTGGAGCTTCCTATCAAAAATAAAAATGGTAGGCCCGTGCGGATTTGAACCGCAGACCCCTACCGTGTCAAGGTAGTGCTCTACCCCTGAGCTACGAGCCTATACCCACCATTCGCCGCAAAAAACGACTGCTAAGCGAACAAATACAGTAACAAACCGGGTCGATTGGTGTCAACGGGCCGAACAAAGGTATGGCAGACGGTGAGTCATCCGAACGAGATACGGTTGGTTGCTGGTTAGACTTATCAGGCATCGGAGGCCTGGGCTTGGCCCCTGTCCAGTGCGGTAAGGCTTGCCTCACGGAATCGCTCCGCCCTCCCGCGGCTAAGACGCGAAGGTTTCATGTCCGCCAGAACCGAATTCGCGGCACTGCCGCAACAAATAAGGGCTGCCCGGCGTAGGCAAACCGCACCGGACACCGGCCGAGCCGTTTCCATAATTACCGGTTGACACCGAACCGCCGCTTCCATCTTTGAGCCTGTTCCCCGCGAAGTCAGGCCTTTAAGAAGTTTCCACCGCTCTTGGTTAACAAACGCCAACCAGATCCCGTCGGAACAAATGGCGATAAGTATTGTCTATTGTATTGAAAGTTCACGCAGTCGGAACGAATCCCTAGACCGCCCCGAAACTGATGAATGAATTCTCTCAATTGGTTCTGGCTACTTTACTCGCCGCAACCTCACTTCTCGCCGCCTGCATCGGCGTGCGGCCATCGGCCGACCCCCAAACCGCTGCGCCACTGCCCGCCGAAGCCTTTTCGTTTGATGACTCTGCTAGAATTCCCGTGCCTGCGGGCAAGATGATGATCGTTGTCTACAAAAGCATGCGCCGGTTGTTGCTCTAGTCCGGTGACAAGTTGGTGCGCAGCTACCCGATCGGGTTGGGCAAGAATCCCGTGCCCGACAAGATCAAAGCAGGCGACCACGCGACGCCCGAGGGCGAATTTTACGTCTTCACCAAGAATCCAGAAAGCAAATATTACTTGTCGTTGGGCCTGAGTTACCCAAACCTGGAACACGCTAAGCGCGGACTACGTAACGGATTGATCACCGACGACCAATACCGGCAGATCGTTCAGCAATTGGCCGGCGGAGAAAAACCATTACAAGATACGGCACTCGGAAGCGAGATCTACATCCACGGGCGCGGATCGAGCAGTGATTGGACCTGGGGTTGCGTCGCCCTGGACGACGCGGATATGAAAGAGTTGTATGACTTGATCCAAACCGGGACCAAGGTGGTCATCAAGCATTGACGCGACGCTTGATGACTAGCATCGTAAAGATGACGCGCAACGGTTCAGAGTTACGCCTTTCAGGCGTGAGGTCGTAACGAAGAGATTTAGCCGCGGATCTACCCGGATAAGACGGATCTGAAGATGCGACTCGCGTTTGTTCAACTTACCATAAGCGCGCAACTGTTCAGATTTACGCCCTTAAGGCGTAAAAGCGTTCTCCAACGCTCAACTTACAGATAGCGCGAGACGATTCACGATCACGCCGTATTGCATTGACAATGAAAGTTTGAATTCGAACCCACCAACCAATCCAAGCCCCATGGGTATCACCGCGTTAAAGCCCGAAGGGCGGCAGATTGTAACCGTGGGTGGAGCGCTTTTTGCGTAACCCACGGTGATCATGAAAATGGTTTGGAGCCTGTTGGGCGGCAGCCGCTTTCCGATGTCTCCCTGGTGTAAATGATCCAGAATGCAAACTTGACCCTGCGCAGGAGGTTCGAAATTCTTCACCATGTGAGCACCTCATGAATATCAAATCATGGTAATTGAGGATTTTTTACTGCTCGAATTTAAACCGCCATTTCAAACCTCAACTGAACCCACCCCGACTGTTTCACGCCTGAAAGGCGTTACTCTGAACTGTTGCGCGGTACCTTTAAGTCGAGCCAACCGCAACTTCATCACGCCTGATAGGCGTTACTCTGAACTATTCAGCGTTATTTTTAAGCAGTGATAACCGCAACGATCTAGCGCCGATTTCTCGCTGCGAAAGGACACGACGCATCAGCGCGATGCCGATCGCTACTACGATCAAAAACGCCGCCACCGCGAACGTGGTCCGCATTCCGGCCGCGACCGCGCCGGAGGACGCGGTCGTAATATCGGCGCTCGCCGATCCGAACGCGAATGCCGCACCCATGACCGA
>JBDSEC010000608.1:0-9494 GCA_039920205.1 Pyrinomonadaceae bacterium | reverse complement strand
GAATATGTCGGTCACGCTCAATCCAGGCACGCGCATTTGCTTTAAAAGCTCCGAAGTGTAGAGTCCGTTTTGGCCAGTGCCATCTGAAGCTACGCGTCCGGGTGCAGTGGAATATGCGATCAATGTCCCGGTAGGAGCGTCCACCTGCGCCAGACCGTTGCTGGCAGACCGGAAGCTGCGCGCGAATGGATTGTTGCGACAAGCATCGAGAATCACTATGTTCAACCCGTTCTGTGCTTCATCCATGAACCTTAGGACCAGGCTCACATCGACACCCGAATCTTCGACTTCGGCCTCGCTTTGAATGTCGGCCTCCACCGGAATCAGATAGTTTCTTCCATTCGATTGCACCCCATGTCCGGCGTAGTAAAACAAACCCGATCCTCCGGACTTGAGTTTTTGTCCAAACTCGCGGATCAAACGTTTCATCTCTCGCTGGTTTGTATTGATCCCGTTGGTCACGTCAAAACCCAATGCCTTCAGTGTTGCCGCCATGTCGCGTGCATCGTTCGGTGGGTTCTTTAAAGGCGGTGCGTTCGTGTAGGTGCCATTGCCGATAACGAGGGCGATCCGTCGGTCGCTTGCCGGAGCCGATCGGCTCGTGTCGTGTTTCAGTTGACGCGAGTCCTGAGCGTATTGTGCGGTGGACTGCGGCGTGAGTAAATACAGCCAGGCGACGACACACAACAGTATTAACCAGCCGCGCTGGAATGAGATCAAACTTTCGGGGGATCGTCCGTTCATTGTTTCAAGCTATCAAACGCGGCAATATTATTTCTTACCTCCATTAGGAGTCAAATATTTATAGTTAGTTTAGCGCCTTCGAGTACGGCCGGTCAGTCGCCCCGATGGGGCTCAGAATTTATTTTTAATGATTCGTAACTATAAACATTTCGCCCCGCTGGGGCTGAGGAATCGCGATTGTCGAATGATAATTGAAAATTGACAGCGATGGACAGGGAACTAAAAGATCGTAGTTCGAGGTCCGCTTGCTAAAGCAGGTACTCAAAGCGCGGGCCGCTGAGCAGAAAGGGAACGGCTGAAGCAATCCCACGCACGTGATTACCAAAACCTGGTCACAATTAGCAACGATTCACGTCGAACATTCCATTCAAATTCTAGCTGGTTTATATCTTGAAAAGTATTTTTTATGTCTCTTCGCGGGCCGCTTGCTTGACATCGCCAGGGGCCAAAATATAATGCATGTTTAATCGCGCTGTCGCTATGACACTAACTGCGCTTGCTCGCTCAGATTCAGCTTTGACCCTCCCCGGCGTTTCCATGAAAACGGCCGCGGACCGTAGATTCGACTCTTTAAATACTTTTAACAGGAGACTAAATGGACGCTAAGACTGACTTGAAGTCTATCAAATCCGAAGCGAAGTTCCTTTCGCTCCGTTTTACCGATCTGCCCGGTGCCTGGCACCACCTGACTTTCCCGATCGGTCAGTTGACCGAGGATTCATTCGAAGACGGGTTCGGTTTTGACGCGTCCAGTTTGCGTGGTTGGGCGGCCATCCATGAATCGGACATGCTGCTGATCCCCGATCCGTCCCGATATTGGATGGATTCATTCGCGGACCAACCGACCGTCTGCCTGATCGCCGACGTCGTGGACCCGATCACGAAAGAAGGCTACGGCATGGATCCGCGCTCGGTGGCGCGTCGGGCAGAAAGCTATCTGCGCTTTACCGGCATTGGCGACGTGGTCAATTTTGGTCCAGAGGCCGAATTCTTTGTCTTTGACGAGGTAAAGTTTCGCAACGATCCGCACTCTTCTGGATTCTCGGTCGACTCAGACGAAGGACACTGGAACACGGGTCGCGATGCGAACGACTACGGCCCGAACCACGGATATCGCATTCGACCCAAGGAGGGCTACGTTCCGGTGCGTCCGACCGATTCGTTGGTCGATCTTCGCGGCGAGATCTCGCTTACGCTGGCCGACGCCGGGATCGACGTTGAATGCCATCATCACGAGGTAGCGACCGCTGGCCAGTGCGAGATCGATTTCCGCTTTTCGAATCTGCTGCACACGGCCGACAACCTGCAGATATTTAAGTACATCGTGCGTAACACGGCCCATGAATTCGGCAAGGCCGCGACCTTCATGCCCAAACCGCTATACGGAGATAACGGCTCGGGCATGCACTGTCACCAATCGATCTGGAAGGACGGCCAGCCGCTCTTCGCCGGTGATGGTTATGCGGGGCTGTCCGAGATCGCACGGCACTATATCGGTGGATTACTAAAACATGCCGCTTCGATCATCGCCTTTGCCGCGCCGACGACCAACAGCTACAAACGGTTGGTTCCGGGATTCGAAGCGCCGGTTAATTTGGCTTACTCGGCGCGGAACCGTTCGGCGGCGGTTCGCATTCCGATGTTCTCGACCAATCCGAAGCAGAAGCGCTTAGAATTTCGTCCGCCCGACCCGTCATGCAACGCGTACCTGGCATTCTCGGCCATGCTGATGGCGGGACTGGATGGTATTCAGAATCGCATCGATCCGGGTGAACCGTTAGAGAAGGACATCTACGATCTGTCACCGGAAGAGTTAAAGAACGTGCCGACTCTGCCCGGTTCGTTAGACGAGGCCCTAAAGGCTTTGGAAGCCGACCGCGATTTCTTGCTGAAGGGTGACGTTTTTACGCCGCAATTGATCGAGCGATGGATCACGTACAAGCGTGAAAAGGAAATTCAACCGCTGCGGATGCGACCGCATCCGTTCGAATTCGGCATGTACTTCGACATTTGATCGAAGTCACCGTGATAGCGCGCCGTGCGAAGTATCGTTCGGCGCGCTATTTTCATTTTAGGGTACGAATAGTGCATCCTTAACGCGATGAAGATTGAACCGATAATTCTCGAAGGCCGGTATGTGCGGATGGAACCGCTTGAGCTGTCGCACGTGCCGGGATTGACCGAGGTCGGGACCGATGCGGAACTCTGGCGGTGGACCAAGCATCTTATCCAGAGCGAAGAAGAAATGCGCGAATATGTGAGCGAGGCGATCGGATGGCAAGTCGCGGGCACGGCATTGCCCTTCGCCACCATCGAAATTGCCAGCGGCCGACCGGTCGGTTGCACGCGGATGTTCGATATAGATCCGGTTAATCGCAGTTTGGAGATCGGTTATACCTGGGTAGCAAAACCGTGGCAGCGCACGGTCGTGAATACTGAAGCGAAGTACCTAATGCTTCAGCACGCGTTTGAAGCGATGGGCTGCATTCGCGTTCAGTTGAAAACCGATTCATTGAACGAGAAGTCGCGCAAAGCCATGTTGCGAATCGGCGCGAAAGAAGAGGGAACCTTTCGCAACCACATGATCATGCGCGAAAACCGTTACCGTCACTCGACCTTTTTCAGCATCACCGAATCCGAATGGCCCAATATCAAACATATTCTTGCAAGCAAAGTCGCTAATGTTACAAGCTAGGAATTCACGAGCTCGCTATCATCGGGCCTACTGTCTACTGACTACTGTCTACTGTCTACTGACCACTATCTACGGTCTACTTCTCCTGTGTTCGTAACCCCGGAAAAAGCGACCGCGATCTTACGCGACCTTCCCGATCCGGATGGGGCGCGGCACTTCATCCAACGCCTGGAACTAGCTCAGCCACGCGCAGCCAAAAAGTTACATGCTGACGCCGGTTTATATTCCGATGTAGCGGCACTGGCAGCTTGGAGCCCATTCCTGGCGACGACCTTACTCCAACATCCGGATTACTTGACCTGGTTGGCACGCGTAAGAAAGCAGCCACTGACGCGTTCGAGTACCGAATTGCTTGAGTCACTCGGCCGTTTTCAAGGAACCCATTCGCAATTGTCGCCGCATGATCTCTTGACGCGCTTTCGCCGGCGTGAACTGCTGCGCATTTATTTGCAAGACATTCGGCATATCAGCACGGTTTCCGAGATCACTGAAGAGATCTCTCATTTGGCGGATGCGATCTTGATATATGCGCTTCGTGTGGCCCAACAAGAAATGGAGAATCGCTTCGGTACGCCTTTAGTGCGCGACGAATCCGGACGCGTCGCGCCGGCCGAGATGGTGATCGTCGCCTTGGGCAAATTGGGTTCGGCCGAACTGAATTTCGCATCGGATATAGATCTGATGTTTTTGTTTTCCGAAGACGGCACGACCTCGGGACGAGGCACTAAAGGCGAGACCAGCAATCGCGAATTCTTTAATCGGCTAGCCCGCACGGTGGTTCAGATGGTCGGCGACCAAAGCGGGGAGGGTGCCGCCTATCGAGTCGATCTTAGGCTGCGGCCCTTTGGCCGCGACGGAACCCTGGCGTCGTCGGTTTCGGAAGCCATAAATTATTACGAAACAAAAGCGCAGGCCTGGGAGCTACAGGCCCTAATACGATCACGTTGTGCTGCTGGAACCGAGATCGTGTTTGAACGGTTTGCCGCGGGGGTGGCGCCATTCGTCTATTCGCGGATGAAGACCTGGGCCGACGTGGCGGACGGTATCACCGCGGCCAAGTCGAAGATCGATCTGAAGGTCGAACAGGGCAATGGAGAATTCAATGTCAAACTTGGGCGTGGGGGAATTCGCGAGATCGAGTTCATCGCACAGGCTCAGGGGATGGCTCGCGGCGGAAAGGACCGATGGTTACGCGCGCCGCATACGTTGATCGCGCTTGGACGGTTAGAAGAGCGCCGCTTGATCTCTACTCAGGACCGGGTCGAATTATTTGAAGCATACGAATTTC
Source organism: Pyrinomonadaceae bacterium (assembly GCA_039920205.1). Taxonomy (GTDB): domain Bacteria; phylum Acidobacteriota; class Blastocatellia; order Pyrinomonadales; family Pyrinomonadaceae; genus JBDSEC01. The sequence goes on along the minus strand of JBDSEC010000608.1, from coordinate 4,767 downwards.
TGCGCACCCTCGAACATCGCCTCCAGATGGAGGAAGGCCTGCAGACACATTTGCTCCCCGCCGTGGACGAACGCCGGCTCTTGGTCGCTCGCCGAATGGGTTTCGTTGGTCCCTATGCATTGCGCGAATTTGATCGGACGCTGGAACAGCGCACGGGGAATGTGAAACGGATATTTGACTTGGTCTTGAGCTTTCGGCCGACACCTCAGGTAGAGAGAGAATTGATCGAGGCGAAGACCGGGCCACTCTTGCTTGCCCTGGCACCGCGCGATCGTGAAGAAGCCGACCGTCAGACCGAGAAGGAGATCGCCGAAGTATTTGCCCGTCATCTAACCGCGGGCGATCATTCAAGTGATGTATCAGCTTGCCGGCAACTGCTCGCCACCGAAGCGAAGCAAGCATCAGGTAACGGGTTCCTCACGACTCTCGCGAAAGTCGCGGCATCATTGGATCGTTCTAATGTCCGATTGCCGCTTTTCCGGGAGGACCTAGCGGTCTTTTTTCGTTTGTGTGCCGAATCCGAACATTTCGGCGAGGTGGTAACGGCGAATCCGATCTTGATCTCGGCCTTGGCCAAATTTGACACGGAACTAATACCTGCCGAAACCGGTCTGGACCTAGGCGCGGCCCCGGGACTTGAATTTGGAGAACGGCTGAGCGAGTTAAGGAAGCGCTGGTCCAGCACCATGATACGGCTGGCGGCTTGTGATGCCCTACGAACGTTGGACATCGCGGAAGGCAATCGACGACAAACTTTACTTGCCGAAGCTAGTCTTCGATCTGCCTGGGTGATCGCCTGTGACGAGCTTTCGGTTCGGTTGGGTCAGCCACATCATCAACTTGTCTTCACGGTCCTGGGGCTCGGGCGCTTAGGTGGGCGCGGTATGGATTACGGTTCCGACCTTGACGTGATCCTCGTTTATGACGACCAGGCGCCTTCACCGTATGAAGGAATGAACCCAGCGGAAGTTTATTCCCGGGCTGCGGAATATTTCGTCAGCGCGCTTTCAAGTCTTACCCGTGACGGATATCTGTATCGCGTTGACTTACGCCTTCGCCCCGACGGACGCAACGGTCCCATCTGTTCGGGGTCACATGCTTTCCTTGATTACCTTCGCACCCGTTCGCAACCCTGGGAGTGGTTGGCCTACGTTAAGTTGCGCGCGGCGGCAGGAAACATTTTGTGGGGACAACAAGTTGAATCCGAGGCGCGGGCCATCGTCCATCAACGGGCCATAGAATTTGATGAGTTGGAATTACGCCAAGAAACGCGCCGCGTGCGTGACCGTTTGGAAAAGGAACGGTCCGGCCGCAGTGCGGGCACGGACATCAAATACGGCGCGGGCGGAATGTTGGACGTTTATTTTGTAACGCGTTATTTGCAATTGAAATTCAACCTTCCCGATGACGACGAGGACCGCAGAACGGTGAATAGTCTGAAACGACTTGGCGCCGTTGGTGCATTGTCCGAACTAGATCTAATTGAGTTAACCAACGGGTATGGATTGCTACGCGAAGTGGACCACCACTTGCGGCTGGCGATCGGCCGGGTCCGTCATCCCCCCGCGCCCGAGCATCCGGTATGGGAGCGCGTGGCCCGACGGATGGATCGGACTACGCCCGAAGGATTGATCTTGGAAATACAGAACGAGATGCGCCGGATCCGCGCAGCCTATTTACGAATACTTGCTTAGTCTGTTCATCGCTACGCAAGATTTGCTTGGCGCGCATCGTCTTCGTACCAACACTTCGTACACCAGCGATGACGCTTGATCCGTTCGGGATGGGTAACGTCATACGAGTGCGGCAAACGCTGGACGACCATTTTTTCTTCGTCGCTCAGTTCGATCCATTTTTGCAGATGGCCGATGCCACAGCGCGGGCAAAGATCACGATGACTTTCCATAATATTAATTATCGCACAACGTATATAGATGTCAGATATTGGTTGCTTGATTTTAGTGACATGATCGAAAACTGGGATCAAACGGCTCAGAAATGCGAAGGCAAGTGAAAATGATTTAAGTATTTGTTAATCCCATTATTGTAAAACTATGGTAATATTTTATTTCGATGTCCCGTCAGTAGTGTGGGAAGCACCCTGATCAATGACACAAACGCACGGAACTGAAGCAATCCCCTTTGGCCGACTCTGGCCGATTTGTCTCCAGAACAATGTTAACGTCCACGTCCCGCATTTGCCGGGCAGCCATCCGGCGCGTGGTTACGTCCAATTAGTTGAGGATCGAGTTCGGCGCGAACTGCTTGCGTTTTGATCAAACGATCCCTTTTTGACCCTTGGGAGAAGTGAACTGTGTTCCGCATAAAAGCCGAATATACCGAACAACTGGAATTGAATACGAGCCTGGATCAGGCGCGCGAGTTCTTTGGCGAGTTGAAGAATTTCGTGGATCTGATGCCGGGTATCGAAAGTATTAAATCCGAAGCGACGGGCGTCGTACGCTGGATCGTGCGGACCGAGGTACCGGTGATCGGCGCCATGCGCGCGAACTTTGCGGTCGAGTTGACCGAAGACAGTCCGGACCGAATCGAGTGGTCCCCCGCCAGTTCCGAAAAAAAGAATTATTTGCGCTATGCCGCCAGTTTTGTCGAACGCAGCGCCACCTCCACCTTAGTTCGCATCACTCAGCACGTTGAACTGCGGCGTGCCCAGGCCAAGGAACTGCACCTCCTGGCTGGTTTGGTCGGCGAAAACCGCATCAGCAACGAAATGCAGAAGCGGGTGGGCGAAATGATGAAGACCTTTATTCAACGGGCCAAGAAGAAACTCGAACTCTAGTGCTTTAGTTGATTTCTGCTGGATTGATCAGGCGTGTGGAGTATCCCAACTCCACACGCTTTTGTCTGCCTTCCCGCCAACGGCGCATTTCTTTCTATTTCACGAAATCAGGCTCAAGTTACGCTCCTTATTGGCCGATAAGGGATATAACGGTCGTACTGTGGATTCCACCAAAATTGGAAACCGGACGGCCCGCGAACCAGATCAAGTTGCCGATCTCTCGCTTTCCCGCTCTCTCCGAGTCAGTAACGAGCCACTTAGTGTTTTCTTGAGGAGTTTTCTATGCGTAGTCGAATAAAACTGAATTCGTGGAGCGGTCTAGCTGCCGCTCCCCTTCTACTGCTTGCATTCACCGTCATCGATCAGCCGTTTGCCCCAACTTCAGCGCAACGTCCTTCACCGAAACTTCAGCAGCCAACTTCTTCGGCAGTTGCAGTTCCCACGTTCGCGGTTGCGTTGGACTTTGATGGCGACGGCATATCGGATTATGCCACCGTACGGGACAGCGGAGTGCCGCTGGCCTTCGCATCGCCTAATGGTTCCCGCTCCGCCGTGGCACCGGCATCGGCGGCGATTAAAAATCCGCAAGTGCGCGATACTTCGTTAGGGAGCATGCATCGCGGTCACTATTTCAAATTGCCGGGCGAGCGGTTCGATCCGCTCGCACCTCGCTTGGATCGGCCCAACACGGTCGCGGCCAATCAGTTGCAATGGCTGATTAACACCAGCGGGCCCAGCGCCGATTTGGGCATTCTCTTTGGGACGCTCAATGACTTTCCCGTGCCGGCCGACTACGATGGCGATCTGATGACCGACCTGGCGGTTTGGACCGGTGGACCGGTTGCCATATTCCGCGTGCTAACCAGCAGCAGCGGTTTCGCCACCGAGGTTGACTACACCCTGGGCGATGGCTTGTCGGATCCGTCGATCGTCGGCGACTATGACGGAGATGGATTGGCTGACCCCGCAGTTTTCAATTCACAGGCGGGACAGTGGACCTATTTGGGCGGCCCCATGCATGCCGTACCGATCACCGTGACACCGATCGGCAGCTTTGGCGGCGGATTTCCCGTTCCTGGCGATTTTAACGGCGATAGGAAGTACGATTTCATGTCCGAAACCCGCGACGGTCTTAACCCGGCAGCCGGACATTTCTATCAATGGAATAATGACGGAACGGTAAATCCAACAGAAACCGTGAATTTTGTCTTCGGCAATTACAATGACGTTGTTATTCCCGGAGATTACGATGGCGACGGAACCACCGATGTTGGTTTGGCTAGCGTTATGGTGAATCCGGTGGCTTGGCGGGTTAGGACATCTCCCTCGGGAACGTTGCTCGGTCCGGTCAGTTTTGGTGATCCGTGGGCGGATTGGACGATCACCGGTGACTACAACGGAGATGGCGCAAGCGAATTCACCGTTTGGCACGACCCCGGTCAGTTTCAGAGCCTGCTGGCGCCGCTTTACAGCGCGCCAACAACTGACTTCAGTTGGGGACAATCGGGAGATTATCCGGTCGCCTATTTTAACGCTCACTAAAGGTCCACCGACCATGATCGACTGGGGGGGGCGAGCGGATCCTACCGCTCGCCCCCTTAATGTTTATTGGCGGGACGTTTGATGTTTCACGGCGGCCCCATGTTATAGTTCCCCACGAATTTCCAATAATTAGAAATGAAACAACAAGAGGAACAATATGAATCCCAAAAGTAAATGGAACCTGGTCTTTATTCTCGTCATTATGGCCGCGATCGGCGTGGCGTGCTCGGGCAATACAGATAAGGCGAATAAACTGGTTGACGAAGCCAACAAGTTGATCGATGAAGCATCGGCGCTGTCGAAGACCGCCGAGACCAAAAACAACGAAGTTTTTGACAAGTTGCCCTCTTCGTATCCTGAAGGCAAAGATGCGTTGACCACTACCGCCAAGGAAGCGGTTGACGCCTATGACAAGGCGAGCGCGA
>JBDSEC010000607.1:0-2584 GCA_039920205.1 Pyrinomonadaceae bacterium | reverse complement strand
GGTATTGCGAAAGACCGAATTGCCCCGCATATATAGGCACCCATAAAAACTGCTGGTTTCAGTGTTTCCGGTGATCGTGGTGTTCGAGAACTCCGTCAGCCCGAATCCGCCATACAAAACTGATGCGCCCGGCGCGGAATTGTTAGAAAAGGTCGAATTCGAAATGCGACAGGCGTTCGCAAAGCACAGCAGCGCGCCGGCAAGTACTGCTGCACTATTGTCGCGAAACACTACGCGGTCAAAGTTCGCTGTCGATATGCTGTTGATCTCGATAGCGCCACCCTGTCCGCCGTTCGAACCGCCCACCCCATTACCATTCGCAAAGGTCAACCCGCTAAAACTAACCGTGACCACTCCAATGCCGACGGCTTCGAAAATGCTGGTCGTGTTACCCCCTGAAATGGTCATTAGGTCCGCGCCCGGACCCACGATGCTCATTCCACGGGGTATCGAGATCAAGCTACCAAGGGTGATCGTCCCGCCATTGAGGCTCGGGTCGAAGTTGATCGTGTCGTTTAGCGCCGAGCCCGAGATGGCTCCGCGCAAACTACAGTCACTGGCTGCCGCTGTGCAGGCGGTTAGTCCGCCGTTGTCGGCTAAGGTATCGACCGTACGCGTGGCGGCATAGGTCGTTGAGGAAAATATTCCACCGAAAATTATCAGGCCAAAACAGACAGTCGGGATAAGAAAACTTCGCTTCATAAGTTCTTCCTTTGCCAGGGGTCAAAGAACGCGCCCTGAAGTAACCTCCTACTTGGCTTCCGCGAGCGGCGGATATGCGATTCCACCAGATTTTTCTGGGCCGCATGCTAACACAGCTAGAGACCAGAGACGTACTGGTTTTTGCGCTTGTTTTTGCGCTGGCCCGAACAAAAACGAGGGAACGGCGGGTGCGGTAGTGAGGGTACTACGGTGATTGCGGCGCGAAGTACAACCGCGTATGCTTGAAATGTAATTGAAGTTTCTTTGGAGGATATTGAATCATGCAGGAATCAGACGCCAGCCTGGAAGCCACCGAGACCGCCGATATCGTCGAGCCGCAACTGGAAATCGACCATAGCAATGCGAAGTTCGTCATCCTCCATCATTTGAATTCGCCGATCGAAGCCGACATGGTCAACGATATTTTCCGGCAGAACGGGATCCGTTCCGTCGTGCAATCCAGTGGGATGGACGCGCTCTCCGCGCTTTCCACCGCCGCTTCGGGTTCGATCGTTTTGGTCGACGAGCGCGATTACGACAAAGCTAGTGAACTCTACGCGGCCTATTTTGGACAGGACACCTCACCGCTGACGGGCGGCGATGCCGAAGGGTCCGACGCATATGTTGACGAAGCCGAATAGCTCCATTTTCTAAAATCGTGGCTATCGAAACCGACCAACCGATCGCGGTCTTCTTCACCGCCTCCAATATTGCCGAGGCCGAGTTGCTGGCGACCATACTGGTAAATGAACGATTGGCCGCCTGTGTGCAGATCTTGCCCGGCATGACGTCGGTCTATCGCTGGCAGGGCGTGGTGCAACGCGAATCGGAAGTTTTACTCATCGCCAAATCCACCGCGACTGTTTTTGCGAAATTGGAACTCACGGTTCGCGCCCATCACAGTTATGACACGCCAGAGATCGTTGCGTTTCCGATCGCGCAATTGTCGGCGCCGTACGCGGCCTGGTTGACGGAGAATGTCGGACCGGAGCGCGAGGCTTAGGTCAGATGTCTTCGCTGACGATGGGTTCGATCAGGGCTTGGCTGGCCATGATGCGATCGACGGCGTCCGACGGCGAGTCGGTAAGATAGAGCATCTTGAGATCGGCCTCGGAGATCATCTTTGCGGAAACGGCCTGGTCCGCGATCCAATCCAATAAACCCCGCCAATATTTTGAACCGAATAATACGACCGGGAAATTTTTGATCTTGCGCGTCTGGATCAGGGTAAGGGCCTCGAACAATTCGTCCATCGTGCCGTATCCGCCCGGGAAGATGATGAAGGCGCAACTGTATTTCACGAACATCGTCTTGCGGACGAAAAAATACTTGAAGGTCAGCGAGCGGGTCTGGTAAGGATTGGGCTTCTGCTCGAACGGCAATTCAATATTACAACCAATGGAATTTCCGTTGGCTTCGAACGCGCCACGATTTCCGGCCTCCATGATGCCTGGACCGCCCCCCGTGATCACCGAAAAACCCGCGTGGACCAGCAGGGCCGCGGTTTCCTGCGCGGCGGCATACATTGGATCGTCCGGCCGGGTGCGGGCCGAGCCAAAGACTGACACGCCATTGGTCACGCTGGCCAGGTCATCAAACCCCTCGACAAATTCTCCCATGATGCGAAACACGCGCCAGGTATCGGTGTGCGTGAATTCGTCCTGCCGCGGAGTCTGCAGTAGTTTCTCGTCCTGGGTCGTTTGGCTGCGAGGAGTGTTTTTGTTATCGGTGTCGGCCATAAGAAGAAGTAGACAGTAGAGGTACATGCAAAATTCGAAAAAGGCAGGAGAAATAAGGGTAAAAGAAAAAGACACAGTGAGGAACTAAGTCGGTAGAATGATGGTCAACGAAACAATCAAAAAACGGACGAAGGAACCACACT
>JBDSEC010000606.1:0-13552 GCA_039920205.1 Pyrinomonadaceae bacterium | reverse complement strand
CCGAGCAAGGTAATGCTTGAAGACTTCGCCAAGCCGGTCGGTGCTGATGCCACCCTTAGCGATTTTTTGGACAGCCTGCCGAACATTCTAGCGGTGCAGTCGATGCGCGAATTGGCGGCGCAGATCCGGCGGGCGCGAGATCTGGGAAGGCCGATCATCTGGGGCATTGGCGGACATGTGATCAAAACTGGTGTAGCCCCGGTGATCATTGATCTGATGCGGCGTGGTTTTGTGACCGCCATTACCGCTAATGGTTCGGTGTTGGTGCACGACGCGGAAATAGCCTTGACCGGTTCAACGTCAGAAGACGTCGATGCCAGTTTGGGTGACGGTGCCTTCGGCGCGGCACAAGAGACTGGGCAATTATTGAACGCCGCGGCCAAGGCGGGCGCCGCGGATGCGATCGGTTTGGGCGAGGCCCTGGGCCGCAGTTTGCTGGCCCTGGACCCACCGCATGCGGATTACTCTCTGTTGTGCGCGGCCTATCGCGCCCGCGTTCCGTTCACCGCGCATTTGAGTATCGGTACGGACATCCCCCACTTTCACCCGGACGCGGACGGTGCGGCGTTGGGCGCGACCACGCACACTGACTTTCGGCTTTTTGGTGAATTGGTGCGGCGCCTTGACGGCGGCGGGGTTTACTTGAACATAGGTTCAGCCGTTCTACTGCCCGAGGTGTTTTTGAAGGCGGTGACCTTAGTGCGAAATCTAGGTCATCCGCTGCAGGATTTCACTACCGCCAACCTGGATTTCATCCAACATTACCGGCCGCTGACCAACGTCGTGCGCCGCCCCACTGCCGACGGCGCCGGCCGCGGTTATGCGCTGACCGGCCACCACGAGATCATGATCCCGCTTCTGGCCGCTTCGATCTTGCAAGGGTAAGCAAATCGATTAGCCGCAGATTTACGCAGATGACGCGGACCTGAATTTCTTCTTTCTCATTTCTGCGTTTTCTGCGTTTATCTGCGGCAATTATTTTGTGACCGAAAAGTTTAGCCGCGAATCTACGCGGAGGACGCGGATCTGAATTTCTTCTTTCTCAGATCCGCGTTTATCGGTGTAAATCCGCGGCTAATTTTCTTCGTCTATTCCACCGTCACCGACTTCGCCAAATTCCGTGGCTGGTCCACGTCGCAACCGCGGCGGACCGCGATGTGATAGGCCAATAGCTGTAACGGTATAACCGCCAAGATCGGCGAAAGCAGATCGCTGGACGGCGGAATCTCGATAACGTGGTTCGAAACGGCCGAGGACATTTCGTCGCCTTCGGTCAGGACCGAGATCACGATCCCCTCGCGGGCCTTTACTTCAACAATGTTGGAATGCGTCTTTTCATAACGCAGTTCCGAAGCGTGATTCCCCGCTTCGCGCGGGTTGATCACTACCACCGGCAACCGCTCGTCGATCAACGCGTTTGGCCCATGCTTCATTTCGCCGGCCGGGTAGCCTTCGGCGTGAATGTACGAAATTTCTTTCAGCTTCAATGCGCCTTCCAGCGCGACCGTGAAATTTATTCCGCGGCCCAGATAGAGAAAATCGGTCGAGCGGAAGAATTCCTTCGCCAAGTCCTCCAGACCGTCGGGGTCGTTCAGCAAGTGTTCGATCTTAACCGGCAGTTCAGCCAGTTCCTGCGCGTGATCGCGGGCTTCTTCTTCGCTACAAACACCGCGCAATTGGCCCAGGTACAAAGCGAAAAGGTAAAGCGCGATCATCTGCGCGGTAAAGGCCTTGGTCGAAGCCACGCCGATCTCGGGCCCGGCATGCGTCAGGATAGTGCCATCGGCTTCGCGGGTGATCATCGAACCGAACACATTACACACCGCCATCACCAACGCACCGTGCTTTTTCGCTTCGCGCAACGCGGCGATCGTATCGGCCGTTTCACCCGATTGAGTAATGACGATCAGCAGTGTGTTCTCGTCCAAAACGGGATCGCGATAACGGAACTCGGACGCGTAATCGACCTCGACCGGGATACGCGCCAACTGCTCTAACATGTACTTACCGGCCAATCCGGCATGCCACGACGTGCCGCAGGCGGCGATCTTTATGGACGTGAACCGTTTGAAATCCGCCTCGGTGATCTCCATCGGCTCCAAATAGACCTTGCCGGTGTCTAACGAGATGCGCCCTTGCACGGTGTCGCGGACGGCCCGCGGCTGCTCGTAGATCTCCTTCAGCATGAAGTGCTTAAAGCCGCCCTTCTCTGCCATGATCGGGTCCCAGGTGATCCGCTGCTGCTGCGGCTCGACCATGTTGCCGTCAAAATCGGTGACACTTACGCCGTTCTTGGTCAGCACCGCGATCTCGTTATCGCCCAGGAAGAAAACATCGCGCGTGTGTTCCAAAATGGCCGGGATGTCAGAGGCGACGAAGTATTCGCCATCGCCCATGCCGATCACAACCGGCGGGCCGACGCGTACGGCAACAATGAGGTCGGGTTCGTCAGCGTTAATGATCGCCATCGCGAAGATGCCGCGCAGATCGCGCACGGCCCGGCGCACGGCGCGTTCAATGGTCTGCTCCTCCTTGAGATATTCTCCGATCAAATGAGCGACGACCTCGGTGTCGGTCTCGGTCACGAATTGGTGGTCCAACGCAGATAGGCGTTTCTTTAATTGCAAATAATTCTCGATGATGCCGTTGTGGACGACAACCACGCGGCCCGAGGAATCACGGTGCGGGTGGGCATTCTCTTCGGTCGGACGCCCGTGCGTAGCCCAGCGGGTATGACCAATGCCGTAGGTTCCATCTAACGGGCTCAACCGGATGGCTTCTTCCAAATTGCGCAGCTTGCCTTCGGCGCGGCGAATAGAAAGATCGTGACCTTCATCAACGACGGCGATGCCCGCCGAATCGTAGCCGCGATATTCCAACTTGCGCAGCCCGTCGATGATGACCGGGACGACTTGTTTGTTACCGACGTATCCAACAATTCCACACATATTAATTTCTTCTCGTTGCCAATAAACTGATGATAATGATCCAAATGATATTAACGCAAACCAACATTTCTCCGCGCGAGAAAGTAACCAACAATGCCAACGATCCAAAAAACAATTCCTAGCGCCGAAATGACCTTAGCCGCCAACGCAACCGCGCGCATATCCCGCCGAACATTATAGTAGTCAATGGTCTCGACCACCGAACTGGCCAGACCAAAGGAATAAAAGCCAATAAATCCGCAAAAGAGCAGACAGAAGATCGAAAGACCTAACGAAATAAACGCGTTCCTTTTTACATAGGCCGTTTTCTCGACCAAAGTGCGGTATTCAAAAGGAGATTCGTTTGAGTATTGATCCAGGGGTTAATGGTTCCTTTCGTAAACTTGAGCGCGGTGGGCTTATTTCTCGTCACTTTCCAATTTCTTCTTGACCAACGCCGGCACACCGGCCACCAAAGTATTCGGTTCGATATCACGTGTGACCACCGATCCGGCCGCCGTGACCGCGCCGTTACCCACCGTCACCGGCGCGACCAACATTGTGTCCGAACCGATCTTGACCCCATCGCCGATCGTCGTCGGGTGTTTATTCTTTCCGTCATAGTTGCAGGTGATCGTCCCGGCGCCGATGTTGGTGCGGGTGCCGATGGTCGCGTCACCTAGATAAGTAAGGTGCATAGCCTTGGACTTCGGACCAAGGGTAGATTTCTTCAGCTCGACAAAATTCCCCACGGCGGCACCCGCCATCAACACCGACTGCATCCGCAGATGCGCGAACGGGCCAACGCTACACCCATCGCCAACCCAGCTATCAAGGATCATCGAGTGGTCCTTGATCGTAACGCCGTCGCCAATGGTCGCGTTGGTCAGACGCGCTCCGGCGCGGATCACGCACCGCTCGCCCACGACCGAGGTCCCTTCGATATGCACGTTAGGATAGATAACCGTGTCGCGGCCAATGCGCGCGTCCTCGCCAACATAGGTATGTAGTGGGTCGATAAATGTAACGCCGCTTTCCAGCATCAATCGGCGGAGGGTGCGGCGGCGCAGGATGCTTTCGAACTCGGCCAATTCGACCCGATTGTTGATGCCGGAAACCTCGCGCGCATCTTCGTGCAAGTGCAATCCGACCTCGCTGCCATCCTGGCGCAGAATGTTGGGAACATCCGTCAGGTAATATTCACCCTGCGCGTTGACCGGTTGAACGCGTTCCAACGCCGCGAACATCCGCTGCGTATCGAAACAGTAAATACCCGAATTGATCTCTTTGGTCTTTCGTTCGTGATCCGTGGCGTCGCGATGTTCGACGATCTTCACAAATTTTCCGTCCGTGTCGCGGATCATCCGGCCGTAACCCGTCGGATCTTCCAATTCAACCGTCAGGATGGTGCATACCGCGTCTTTGCCTTGCTTACGATGTTGCTGGACCAATCCGGCCAACGATTCTGCCCGTACCAACGGCACGTCTCCAGACAGCACCAAAAGCGTCGAATCAGAATCGGCCAGTTCCGCGCGCGCGGCCATGACCGCATCACCGGTGCCATGTTGTTCGGTCTGCACGGCAAATCCAACCTTGGAATCGCCCAATTCGGTCCGCACGGCGGCCTCGACCAAGTCAGCCTGATGCCCAACTACGACGATGATCCGGGCTGGTTCCAGCGTGCGCGCCGTGCGGCAGACATGCGCCACCAAGGGACGGCCCCCCAGTTCATGCAACACCTTGGCCGTTTCGGACCGCATCCGCGTTCCCAGGCCAGCCGCTAATATCAAAACGTTGATCGGCTTGGGCTCGGGCTTTGTTTCAGTTTCTTGATTTTCCATCTGTTTCATAAAGCCGGCACGGGATCCGTCCGCCGGTTCGCGCTTACCGCGCACGCCAAAACGACCCGCGCCAGTTTATCTGCGTTATGCCGTACCTTTTCTCCCTCGTCCAAAAGATCTACGCGGATGACCTCGGACGGTGGTCCTAAGAATGATTCCAGATCAGTTTCGTCCACGCCGATCTGTACCGCACCATCGGCGGCATAGAGCGTCACCTGCTCGGGGCTGATCGAACGGTGATTGACCACGACGTAATCAAAGTCGATCGCGGGCGCGTATTGCTTAATGCTCTCTAAATGCTTGCGGACATCATAACCGGATGTTTCACCCGGCTGGGTCATCAAATTCGAGACAAAGATCTTGGTCGCCCGCGCTTGGCCAATGGCTTCGGCAACACTGCTGACCAATAACGGCGGCAGCAAACTGGTGTACAGCGAACCCGGGCCGACGGTGATCACATCAGCCGCATGGATCGCGGTCAACGCTTCGGGTAGGGGCAGACAGTGCACCGGATCGAGGCGCAAACTACGGATCGGCACGCGCGAGGCCGAGATCTGCGTCTCGCCCTGAACCACCGTGCCATCTTCCAATTCCGCCACCAAATGCACATCGCTGATGGTCGCGGGATAGATCCGTCCCTTGCTAGCCAAAACTTCGGAAGAAAGCCGCACCGCTTCGTTGAAATCGCCCGTCACTTCGGTCAACGCAGCCAGAAATAGATTGCCAAAACTGTGACCCCCGATATCGCCACTACCGCGGAACCGGTACTGGAACAGGCGGGAGAGCAAGGTCGAATCCTCGGAAAGCGCGACCATGCAATTGCGGATATCGCCCGGGGGCAACATCTGCAACTGATCGCGCAACCGGCCGGAACTGCCGCCATCATCAGAAACCGCCACGATCGCGGACAATGATTCCAACCAACCGCTCAGTCCATTTGACGGTCCAACCAGTTTCTTCAACCCGCCCAAAAGCATGGAAAGGCCGGTGCCGCCACCCAGGGCGACCAGCCGCAATCCACCTGAACTATCAGTTTTCTGGACGTTTACCATGGAAACGATCGGGTCATTGAGTCATTGAAGAATTTAGTCATTGGGTCATTGAACTGCGCGTTGGATAGGTTAATTTAATCATTCAACGACCCGTTCACCACATGATTCAATCACTAAATGATTCAATCACTCAATGACCCGATCGCCAAATGACCCGATCCTTCAATGACTTGATTCCCCGGCACTTTTGGAATTTGGACGTACAAAGGCGGGAGGAACAATCACCAAATGACGCAATCACTTAATGACTCAATTCTTCAATGTTATTGACGAGTCCCAAAGATCAATATCTCGAACTCGGGTTCATTGCGCAGCGCCTGTAGATCATGGTCGTGCTGTGCCCGCACGCGCAAATTGGGTTGGATATCCAGTGCACGCTGCAGGGATTGCAGCGCCAATTCCAAGGCGCCCAGGCGGGAACGGGTCGCGGCGAGCCCATAAAAAATATGCGCCGCCGCAGGTTCCTTCTTCAACGCCCGTTCGAACATCTCTTGCGCGGCAACAAAATCGCCCCGGTTCAGTTCGATCACGCCCCGGTCATACAATGAATCCGCATCACGCGGAAGGGACGCATCGGCGCGCAGGCGCGATTCAGTGATCGTCAAATAAGTCCGCGCACGGGCGGCGATCTCGGAAATTCCGGGATATTTGTCCACGATCATCTTGAACTGCGTGCGCGCTTCCGAAAAATGACCGGCGCCAAATTCACGCCGGGCACTTTCAAATGCCCGCAACGCTGCCGCTTCGTCCATCGTTGGCTGACGCAGCACCGTTTTAACAACAGGTTTAGGCGCGACCGGCGCCGGAGCCTTGGCCCGAACCGGAGCGGCCGGCACCGGTTTTGTAACCTTTGCCGACGGTTTCCTGGCTACTGCTTTAGTCACGGCTTTAGCTGAGGATTTCGCCGCGGCCTTAACCGGAGCTTTAGTTTTTGCGCGAACTACAGACTTGAGACTGGCTTTGGTGACCGGCTTTTTCGGTGCCGGTCCGGTGGTCTTGGATTTCGTCGACTTCTTTATGGGCTTGGCTACCAGCTTCTTGACCGGCGCTACCTTTTTCTGAACCGGCTTGATGGCCAACGGTTTCTTAGACACGGCTTTTGCTTTGACCACCGGCTTGGTGGCAGCTTTAGCCGGCTTCGGCTTGGCAACAACTACAGTTTTTGTGGTTTTCTTCAGCGGCGCCTTGTATGCAGTCGCCTTTTTGGGCAAAGGTTTTGCCGATGCGGTTTCGCGAGCCAAACTTCGGCCCTTCACGGCGGTCGAAGCCGAGGTTCGACGAGAGGTCGGCGCACTCATGGTACGCTTTCCTCCCTTGGCGATGGTGACGCTCATGCGAGACTCCCGGCTTTCAAAAAAGCTGTCTAATCAGGGGCCCTAGACAGGCTTAAAAACTCCACGGAAAGTACCATATCTTGTGGCCTAATTCAAGCTATATAACGATTTGCAGGGTTTTTCCTCGTAAAATTGGACCAATGAGTTGGATGATTAACAATGAAAAACGCTTGAAGCGCTTGATTCGGCTATGTTAGAGTGTTTTTTGGCAGCGCCGCCGTTTGGCCTTCCTGTAGTGGCGTTCCGGCGCCTGGTCAGGTGTCGCCGGAGATCGCGAAACCCTTTATTGACTTAGAATTGACGATTAAATGCGAGTCCGGTAAAACGGATGCGGCCTCCCGCCACGCAATACTTTCGGAGAAAGTGTGTCCTAAATGCCACCAGATACCCCCATCATCATGCACGAGGCACAATTTCAGCAGATAAAGGCTGTTTTAGCCAAACTCTGCCAAGATGCTAACGCCCGTGTGGTTTTTTTAGTCGATAAGGACGGTCAACAGATCGCCCAACACGGCGACGTGGGTAATATTGACACTACCAGTCTTTCATCGTTGGCCGCTGGAAACGTAGCTGCGACGGGCGGTATGGCTCAATTGATCGGCGAAAAGGAATTCCCCACCTTGTCGCATGAGGGCGAAAAAGAGAATATTCACATCAGCATTATCGGGCGCATGCTTTTGGTGTTGATCTTCGACGATCGATCTAGCTTGGGTTTGGTGAAGTTACGGGTGAAACAGGTTTCGGCCGAGATCGCCACCATATTTGACGAGATCATTCGTCTGGCCAAGAACCAAAATTCAGAGGAACGTGCTCTTTTTGCCGAGATCACAGACGAGGATATCGACAGCCTGTTTAACTAAGGGTTTCAATCAGGTGGCCGACCCCATCGGGTGCCACCCGCAACGTGGAAGCGTCAACGGATAGCCATGACTTTTATTAACTACGCATCGCGCGAGATCAATTGCAAGATCGTCTATTACGGTCCGGGTCTTTGTGGCAAGACAACCAACTTGCAGCATATTTACGATTCGACCGCGCCGCAGGCCAAAGGCAAACTTATCAGCCTGGCTACCGAAACGGACCGGACCTTGTTCTTTGATTTCATGCCCTTGGAACTCGGCACAGTGCGTGGGTTTAAGACCCGTTTCCATCTATACACCGTGCCGGGACAGGTGTTTTACGATGCTTCACGTAAGTTGATCCTTAAAGGCGTAGATGGAGTGGTCTTTGTTGCGGATTCGCAAGAAGAGCGCATGGACGCCAACATCGAATCGCTTTACAACCTAGAAGAAAATCTGAAATCGCAGGGCTACGACCTGATGGCACTGCCGTATGTGTTGCAGTTGAACAAACGCGATCTGCCCAACGTGGTACCGGTTGACGAGATGGTCGGCGAGTTGATGAAGAAGAACGAACCGATGCTGGAGGCCGTGGCTTCAACTGGTGTCGGCGTATTCGACACCTTGAAAGCCGTCGCGAAACAGGTTCTCACCGAATTGCGTAAGTCGTAGGACCTCTGTTTGTAGCCTTGAGGCGGAATCATTCCAAACAAATTAGCCGCAGATTAACGCGGATGACGCGGATCTGATAATCCAAACTCACACGAGCTCGGGGGAGTTACCGGTTCCACGAGCCCGCATGATCGGATCTACGTCGCGGTGAGTTCGAAAAGCGTTTTAGGCCTGCAGTATTTATAACTCACGCCAACGATTTGACCATCAACAACCCGTCACCGCCATTGGCATAATACCGAGACAACCTCTGCGTTACGGTGTACCCGGCCGCCCGGTAGAGTTTCTGTGCCGAGGTGTTGACTGATCGCACTTCCAATCTGACAATGCGCGCGTCATTGCGTTTAAAGCTGGCTTCCATTTTCGTGAGCATTCGATTCGCGACGCCGCGGCGCCGGTGTTCGGGTGCGACCCCGACGGTAGTGATGTGCCCGGTGTGGTCGGGCTCCATCACGCCGACAATAAACCCGATCATGCCGCCGCCCGGCATCACCGCACGATAGGCCAACGCGTCGGGCGAAGTCAGAAGGAACTCGAAAGTATCGCGGCTATAGGCCTCGCCATCAACAAAACAACGCTGATCCAGGCGCCACACTTCATCCAAATGGGCGGCGGTCATGACGCGCACGTCATAATCGACCGGCGGCCCGTCAATGTTCAGCTCGGACGGCTCAACCAATGCCCGGTCGGCGGGGGTGTCGGCTCCCCACCAACGCTCACGGATCTTTTTCAGTACGGCCATCTCGGTTCAAATTATTAGCATGCAATCGCCATAGCTGTAAAAGCGATAGCCGCCCGCGACCGCATGTCGGTAGGCACCCAGGACAAATTCAGTTCCGGCGAAGGCGGACACCAATAGTAGCAGCGACGACTTGGGCAAATGGAAATTTGTCACCAACCCATCGACAATGCGGAATTCGTAGCCGGGCACGATGGTTATTTCCGCCTGGCCTGCTCCGCCGGTGATCGTCCCCGACGCTTGGCTCGCCGCTTCCAAAGCCCTTACCGTAGTGGTGCCGACGGCGATCACCCGGCGCTCCTCACGCTTTGCGCGGTTGATCTGTTCCGCCGCGGCCTCGCTGATCTCGAACGATTCCGGCGACACTCGGTGCGACCCGGTATCCGTGGCACGGACCGGTTCGAACGTGCCGTACCCGACATGCAAGGTGATCCCAGCAATTTCAGCGGCGGCGGCTTTGACGGCGTCGAATACCTTCGGGGTAAAGTGAAGCCCGGCCGTCGGCGCCGCGATCGCACCAGATTCACGCGCGTAAACCGTTTGGTAGCGCTCGCGATCCGAATTGCGAGCCGGCTCATCCCGTCTGATATAAGGCGGCAACGGGGTTTGGCCGATCTCCTCCAACAATTCCCTAAAGGTTTCCGCCGGCGAGAACTGAACTAAACGCTTTCCTTCGTCCAATTCGCCCACGATCTCGCCCATCAACCGTCGATCCCCAAACTCAACCCGGCTTCCGACGCTTAGCTTTCGCGCCGGCCGCGCCAGTGCGACCCACAAACCCAACGCTTCTTCGCGAATTAGAAATAGTTCGACTTGTCCACCGGACGGGTCGCGCTTGCCCACCAATCGCGCCGGAAAGACGCGCGTGTTATTGACCACCAACAGATCGCCAGCCCGCAAATATTTTGGCAGATCCAAAAACGCGGAATCAGTCCAACTATTGGCCGCTCGATCTAACACCAACATGCGCGAAGCATCACGCTCCCGCAGAGGTTGCTGCGCGATCAATTCATCCGGCAGTTCAAAATCGAATTCGGAGATCAGCATAGGAGAGTGATGGGATCGGACACGCGCGAAGCGCCCAAGCTCCCCTCCTGGGTCAAGGAGGGGTAAGGCGCCGAAGGCGCCGGGAGTGGTTGATCGATAAAAGTGGTCTCCCCTTATTTATCACCCATGCCGACTCATACTCTTCAAAGGCACAACGTTGTCCGGTACGGGATGATCTTCAACTCCAACCGGCACGTCCGGAATATCCGTATGCCCTACCGGATGTTCCCGATGACAGACCGCCGTAAGTTGCGCCCCGAACAGTAGGATCAAACTGGACATGTAACCCCAAGTCAAGACCGCAACCACCGTGCCCACCGAACCGTAGATCTGATCGTAGTGAAAGTATTGCAGGCTCCAAGCAAAAATGTACTTGGCCAATTCCCACATCAGTCCACCCGCGATCGCACCGGGCAAGGCGTCGCGGAAGTAAACCTTGGTGTTCGGCATGAACCGGTATACCAAGAGGAAGATAAACATCGTGATCAGGGCGCTGGCCCCGGCCAAGATCAGTTGCCAAAACGCGCTGCTGATGGATAACAGAACGGTCCAATGAGCCAACTGCCGGGGTGACAGGCGCGATACGAATTGTTCCGTCCAAACCAATACCGAGGTCAATAGGATCGAGGCCGACAACATCAACCCGACGATGCCGATCATACCTAAGGTCAGCACGCGGCCATGGAGAAACGTCCGCGGGTTGGACTGCCAGATGCGATTGATCGCGCGTTCAACGACGGAAAACACCCACGATCCAGCCCACAGCAATACGACAACGCAGCTGATGATCACCCACGGCCCAACGTTGGACAGCGATTTGACGGTCGAGCGCAAAAAATCGGCCGAGGCCGGAAAGACCTGCAACAATCGCGACATCAACTCGGTGCCCGCCGTTATCCAATTGCCCAGGGCCAGCAATATCAATAATGCCGGGAACAAGGTCAGCAGCCCGAAATAACTCATTGCCGCGGCGGACGTGAACAGATCGTTCTCGTGAAACTGATGAAAAGTGTGGCTGACGATCTTCAACCACGGCGCGCGATTACGCACGCCGAAATGGTGTCTCGAGAATGAAGGAAAACGTCGCATGCTTAAAATTGTCGGGATCGTTTACGCGGCGTACGTCGCGTAGTGCTGGTACTCCTTACCGCCGCCTCACTGAAATGTTTAATGCCGGGTCAAATCTGATTCTATTCTGACCTTTTCGACCATCCTGGGTCAAACAACGTCTGAATCATTAGCCAGACTTTGGCAAACATTTCTGGATTTTCCTTGCTTTATTTTGAAACGATGACTTAGTATGACCGCGCAACGATCAATTTGCGCTGACGGCAGGGTCGCTTCCAAGCGTTTCATACCCGATCTTCCGTTGTTTGCCCCTCTGCTCCCCGATGATCTTGAACTCATCGGGAAATTCCAGGTTCGCTCCCCTAGCGAGGCTGGTTAACGGCTTTTGTTTAGATGTTTACTCAAAAGCTCACTTGGCTTGCTATTTCGTTCAGGAGGACGCATAAATGCCGCAGCTACCGATCTCCAAAAGGAAATCTTCTTCCCCTAAATTACCAACCCAAAAGCCCAACCAGCGACTGACCGTCAAGGTTTTGCTGACCCGATCGGCGATGTTTTTGGGTTTACTGATCTGTTTAGTTTTCTTATTTTCCGGACGTCATTGGTTATCAACGAACGCGCAGAACCAAAAACCGGCGCCGGTCCCCCAGAATACGAGTTTGGTCGAAGCAACGGCGGCCGGCCAGGTTGAAGTCAAAACTCAGGGATCGCCGGTGATCGACGCGGTGGCCGACCCAGAGGGTGGGGTCTGTTCTTGGGCGGCGGGAACCGTAACGACCGCGCCGATCCTGGATCAGGCTACGGTGTCGGTCGGCGCGAACATTTATACCTTTGGAGGCGTTTCGAATGGCGTCATCGTCGCGAATTCATTCAAGTTTGACGGTACGACTTGGACACCGATCACACCATTGCCCGCGGCCGTGGAATTTCCGACGGCGGTAACTGACGGCACCAATATCTATGTCGTTGGTGGAGCATTAGTGGGTACTGGCGCTCCGCAAAACACCCTGTACCGTTATAACGTTGCGACCAATGATTACACCACGTTGGCACCGTTCGGAGTGCCGACTTGGAACCAGGCGGCGGCCTTTTTGAACGGAAAGATCTATAAATTTGCCGGCACCTCGACCGCGGCATCGACCAATGCTTTGGAGATCTACGACGTCGCCGGCAATAGTTGGACGGTGGGCGCGGTTTACCCGGAGTCGACCAGCTTTGTCAGTGCCTTTGTCCGAAACGGTTTTGTTTATGCCGCTGGTGGCATTGCCAGTGTCGGCAGTGTTGCTTCATTGAAAACGTTTCGTTATGACCCGGTCGGGAATGCTTGGGATGATGCGGCCATCGCGGATCTCCCCCAGACCCGATGGGGCCCTGCCTCGTCCGCGGTTGGTTATGGTTCGAATAACGGGTGGGTCCTGGCCGGCGGCTATGTGAACGGCACAGTGACGGCGAACATATCAACGTCCGTTATTCGCTGGGACCCAGTGGGAAATTCTTGGGCTAGCTTGACCAGCATGACTGGCGAAAGATCCCGCGTGACCGGAGCCATCCTGAATTCAAGTTTCTACGTTGTCGGTGGCCGTTCCGTGGCGTCATCAGGGTTTAACGGCACCAATAGCAACCAGAAATTTACTTGTGTTAGTAATGTCGCTGTTATTAGTCAAGGGACCGTAACGATCACCGCGGAGAGTTGCGGCACGCCTAACGGCGCTCCGGACCCAGGTGAGAATTTGACCGTGGCGCTGCCGGTTATGAATTCCGGAGATATTCCCACGACGAATCTAACGGCCACCCTGCAGCCAACCGGCGGAGTTACTAATCCCGGAGGGCCCCAGAATTACGGTGCGGTACCGCCCGGAGGCCAAGTGGTTTCGCGCAACTTTACCTTTACGGTGGACCCGAATACGGCGTGTGGCGGTTCGATCACCCTGACTTGGCTAATCAGTGACGGTGCTACTAATCATCCCAATGCGACAAAGACCTACGTCACGGGCGTGCGATCGTTAAGCCTGTCACAAAATTTCGACGCCGTT
>JBDSEC010000605.1:0-6485 GCA_039920205.1 Pyrinomonadaceae bacterium | reverse complement strand
GCGACGATGAACATTAGCAACTCGACCTTTCAGGATAATAATCTCAACGTCGACCTCGGAAGTAGCGGAACGGCCGTTCAGACGATCGATGTAAATACCAACACCATACTTCGCGCCGCGAGTAATTCCGTCAATATAGTCGGGGATGGAGTCATTAACGGCAAACTGAATAACAACAGAATTGGTAGCGGCGCCGTGGATTCAGGATCACGCGACGCCTACGACATCGGTGTTAGCCAGCGGGGTAATCCAACCTGGAAACTAAGCATCACTAATAATGTGTTGAGAAATAGTGATTTCGAAGGTTTGTTTGTTCGTATCGGCGATTTTCTTACTGGCGATACTGGGGTACTGGATCTAACGGTGACCAACAATACGATTTTCGCTCCCGACGATAATTCGGGGTTCCCGGCATTTCCGCGGGGGATGATGATACGTACGCGCCAAGCAACGTCGCTCTGCGTTAACTTGGCGACCAACGAAAGCCAAGGTAATGGCGCGGAAGGCTACCGACTTCAACGTAGCGACACTTCGCAGTACCGAATGCAGGGATTTAATTCTAATGCATTGACCACCACCAGTGGCAACGGGAACAAAACGGGCGGCGCAGTTCCCACGGTATCCACTGCGGGCGAACCTTTTCAGGGAGCCTGCACCGCGGTAGTCCCGCCGATCCCCCCAGCGGTTGAGGAAGGGTCCGCTCCGTCCTTTTCGGGGCTTGAATCTGGTCCAACTCCCCTCGGCGCGTCTGACCAGCCACCTTTCCCGTTCTTAGTGGTTTCCCTTCCGTTAAATGGACCAATCGCTCTGACGTCGACCGCGCCGAAGGCGCTGTCCCGTACTTTGCCGCTGGTCGGTACGCGGGCTATCGCGGTCGCGCTGACCACACCCGGGAGTGGGGACAGATCCGGCGCGGTAAATCCATTGACCGGTGCAACCGCCGTCCTCTTCAACGAACCATCCGCCCATTTCTTATCCGACTTTACCGGATCCTTGATTTCGCTGATCGAACCAACCGCATTCGCGCAACGGGTTAACTCCAACCCGCTTGTTAGCCAGGACAACGTGAAGCGGCCGGAATCGGGCGAGAACATCAACATTGCGATCGGGACCTTGCCGGCGGGCAAGAGCCTAACGGTTGTCTTTAAGGCGACGTTGAGTCCGAGTTTGGGTTACAGCCAAGTATCGAACCAGGGTACGATCTCGGGCAGCAACTTTGCCAACGTTTTGACCGACGATCCGGGCGTGGCGGGCGCGGCCAACCCGACGGTGACGCAGATCGCGGCGCCGGACCTGACCGCGACGAAGACCAATAACGTCAGCGGCACGCGTCCATTGAACAGCGCATGGAATTGGACCATCGCGGTGGCCAACGGCGGTACCGACGATGCGGTGTTTACCAGTGGGCAGACGGTGTTTAATGACAATTTACCGGACACGAATATCATTTACGGCGCGCCCACGACCAACAATGCCAATGTCAGTTGCACGATCAATGGCAGCTTTAATTTGGTTTGCACGGCCGGGGCCAGCGGTCTGACCTTAACCGGTCCGGGCGGCACGTTCAACATTACGGTACCGGTAACGGGCGCGAGCGTGGTTGGAGCGTACGTCAACCCCCGGTCGGGCGGCGGCTGCGCGGTCGATCCGAATGCGGTGATCGACGAAGGCGCGAACGAAGGCAACAACACTTGCGCGAACACGGTCAACGTGTTCGCGCCGCCGACGGTCGTGAAGAGCTTCCTGCCGACCACGGTATCGCCGGGCGGCATTTCTACGCTTAGTATTCAGATCACCAACCCGGCGGCCAATCCGGCGCCGTTGACCGGGATCGGGTTTACCGACACCTTCCCGGCGGGCTTGCAGGTGGCAGCGTCCCCGTTGGCGACCAATACCTGCAGCGGCGCGTTTGCACCCGCCGGGGGAAATACCACGATAACCTTGGGGGCGAGTTCGCTCAACGCCGGGGCCAGTTGTACGGTCACCGTCAAGGTGACGCCGACGACCGGCGGGGCCAAGATCAATAATGTCACGGTCGCCTCGACCCAAGGCGGGAACGCCAATGTCGCCACCGCCACGCTGAGCGTGGGCAAGGCGCCCTTGGATTTCGACGGGGACGGGACCACCGATTATGCGGTGGTGCGCGACAGTGGTCTGCCGCAACCAAACGGACTGAACGGTCCGACGGCGAGCGACAGTGATCAAGACAGCGAGCCGGGCGAGGGTAGTACGCCCCGCGATGGCACCTTGGGAAGTATGCATCGCGGTTATTACTTCAAGCTGCCGGGCGAGAAGTTCGACCCGCTAATGCCGCGGTTGGAACGGCCCGATGCGGCGGCGGCGAATCAGTTGCGCTGGCTGATCAACACTAGTGGACCAACCGCGGATCTGAATATTCTCTTCGGCACCTTGAACGATTTCCCGGTGCCGGCCGACTACGATGGTGATGGTATCTGCGACGTGGCGGTTTGGACCGGCGGCGTCGGCGCGCAATTCCGTGTGTTGACCAGCGCCAGCGGGTTTGTCACCACCGTGACCTACACCTTAGGTAATCTGTCCTCCGATCCATCCGTGATCGGTGATTACGATGGTGACGGTAAAGCCGATCCCGCGATCATGAACGCCAACACCGGACAGTTCACTTATCTAGGCGGCGCGACCCACGCTACTTCCGTGACGGTAACGCCCATTGGGGCATTCGGTGGCGGCTTCCCCGTCCCTGGTGATTACGACGGAGATGGGAAATACGACTTCGTGCTGGAAACCCGCGACGGGATCAACCCGACGCAGGCCCATTTCTATCGCTGGACCAACACCGGTTCGCTGACTCCGGCGGCGACCGATAACTTCGTCTTTGGGAATTACCGCGATGTGATCATCCCGGGCGATTACGATGGCGATGGCAAGACCGACATCGGCTTGGCCAGCAGCATCGTGAATCCGATGGCATGGCGCATCCGGGTAACCCCGACCGGCACCCTTTTGGGTCCGTTCAACTTGGGCGACCCGAATGTCGACTACACCATCACCGGCGATTACAACGGCGATCAGAAGGGCGAGATCACCATCTGGCATCCGGCCGGCACGGTGCAGTTCCAGAGCCTGTTGGCGCCGGCGTACGCTGGTCCTACGACCAACTTCAGTTGGGGCCAATCGGGTGATTACCCGGTGGCGTACTTTAATTCGCACTAGGTAGTGCAGCTGTCAGAGGTTATAGGTTAGAGGTTTAGTTTTTACTGGCCTCTAACCTTTGATCAATTGCACAGACGACTCGGCTTAAGCCGTGACCCGGCCCGCGCGACCACGACGTGGTACTGACTTCCTCGCCCCGGTCTCCCCGCCTCCTCTACTCCACTTCTCCGTCGATCTTCCACGCTACGTACGTTTACGCACATACGGCACGGTTAATTGGATCAATAATTGACCTGGGAGTACTAACCGGTCACCTCTCCCCGTTTTCCTCGCCAAAAAGCCCGGTCAACCGAGCACTTTACAAGTAAATCGCGACCAAAATATAAATCACCCAACAATGATTAAACCGGTTATACTATGAGGAGATAATTTGCCTCCCTTGCAAGTTTATCCGAACGGATGTGTTTCCGTTGCGCTAATTTGCCGTGCCATTTCTTCCAATCAGCTTTTGAAGCGGGGTCGAACGGCGGGCAATAGCAACGTGAACCGATTTTTTGCCGTGCGGTAACCGCCCGTTTACTTCGCATCGCTACCACAGCATCTTTCCTTCTGCAGGAGTTAGTCCCATGAATACGACCGCTCAGAGTTCCGTTGTGCGGATAATAATCCGTCGATCTTTGTTTTTCACCTGTTTGATCCTTGCTTTAAGCTTGATCCCGGTGTTGCGCTCGGGCGCGGCGGGCCGATTCACGGCCTCCTCAAACGCCCCCGAAAGTACGTCCGTTCAGCACAACGGAACCGGGGATGACGCCCAAACCAGGCGCGACGCCCTTAGTCCGTTACTTTCATCACGGTACACGACGTCCCGCCTCGCCGTGCCACCGAGCGTACAACCGCACGACATCCTCATAAGCGAGTTTCGTCTGCGTGGCCCCAACGGCGCGGATGACGAATACCTCGAGTTTTACAACAATTCGAGATCGGCGCTAACGGTATCGACCACCGACGCCTCGGCAGGATGGGCTCTGGTGGCGTCCGACGGTATCGCGCGATTTGTCATCCCTAACGGCACGGTCATTCCGGCTTACGGGCACTATCTCGCTACCAACTCCGTCGGTTATGGACTGGTCGGCTACGCGACTCCCGACATTACGTTTGCCACGGATATACCGGACAATGCCGGGATGGCGCTGTTCAATTCTTCGACGACGTTTACGCTCGCAAACCGGCTCGATGCGGCCGGCTTTACTCCGGCGCCCGCTCTTTACCGCGAAGGCGCGGGATTTAATACGCTAGTCCCCTTTAGCATCGACGCTTCGTTCTACCGTGATCTTAGGCCCGCCGGCTTCCCCCTTGATCGGGATGACAACGTCACCGATTTTATTTATGTCGACACGAACGGAACGTTTAATGGCGGACAACAAAACCTGGGCGCCCCTGGTCCGAAGAATTTGGCGAGTCCGATCCACAACCGAACTGGTTCGATGCCCAGCCGTCGTATCGATCCCTCGGTGTCCACCGGCGCGGCGCCCAATTTCGTCTACGATCCGACCTCGGATCCGGGGAACAATAGTAGTTTCGGCACCATTACGGTTCGCCGTACCTTCACCAACAATACCGGCGCACCCATCACTCAATTGCGTTTCCGCTACAGTGACATAAATACGTTTCCCTCACCGCCTAACGTTGCCGATCTGCGGCCGCGAAATTCTGCCGGAGGATCCGTGGCGATCGCAGGCGCGAACCCGGCCTGCCCCGGTAATGTCTGTGCCGTGGACGTGACCACCTTGGAACAGCCGCCGAGCCAATTCAATGGCGGCGGATTTAATTCAAGCGTCGCCGCGAATACGGTGACCTTGGGTGTACCGCTGGCCGATGGCGCCAGCATCAACCTGGATTTCCGCAATGGTATTGAACAATCCGGTTGCTACCGGTTTCAACTCGTGGTCGAGGCGCTGCCGTCGGGCGTATCGACAATGATTGGTTTTACCGGTTCGGCCGGAACCGCCGGCGCCTGCCCAGGCGATCCGGCCACGCGGCAGATCGCTCCGCTTCGCCCTTTGGTGGATTTTGACGGCGACGGCGGTTCTGATTATGCGGTGATCCGCGACAGCGGTTCAGCACCTCCGGCGAAGGCCGGAGCGTTGGCGACCGACGGCCCGTTGCCCACCAGAAGCACGAAGAGTTCCGGTATGGCAGGCGCGAACGCATCCGGACGTGGGGGCGCCGTGGGAGGGTTACATCGCGGTTACTATTTCAAGTTACCGGGTGAGCGGTTCGACCCGCTGGCGCCAAGGCTAGCTCGGCCGAGCGGCGTGATAAATCAATTGTTATGGGTGATCCACCCCAGTGGAGGTGGCGCGGACTTGTCGATCCTGTTTGGTACATTGAACGACTTTCCAGTCCCGGCCGATTACGATGGAGATGGCATCTGTGATCTGGCCGTGTGGACCGGCGGCGTCGGCGCGCAGTTCCGCGTGTTAACCAGCGCCAGCGGGTTTGTCACCACCGTGACGTACACCCTGGGTAACGCCAGCAGCGATCCTTCGGTGGTGGGTGATTACGACGGCGACGGAAAAGCCGACCCGGCGATCGAAAACTCCAACACGGGTCAGTTCACCTATCTGGGCGGGCCCACCCATGCAACTTTGGTGACAGTGACGCCAGTCGGAACTTTCGGCGGCGGCTTCCCCATTCCGGGTGACTACGACGGGGACGGCACTTTCGACTTCATGCTGGAAACCCGCGATGGTATTAACCCGACGCAGGGTCACTTTTATCAATGGATCAACGACGGCACGACCACGCCGCCGGCGACGAATAATTTCGTCTTCGGAAATTATCGCGATGTGGCGATCCCCGGTGATTACGATGGTGACGGTACCACCGATGTTGGCCTAGCTAGCATCATGGTCAACCCGATCGCCTGGCGGATCCGTCTGTCGGATGGATTTGGAACCCTGATCGGACCGGTAATGTTCGGCAACCCTTCGACCGATTACACCCTTACCGGGGATTACAACAACGATCAAATGGGTGAAATGACCATTTGGCATTCGCCGGGACAATTCCAAAGCCTGTTGGCGCCGGCGTACACGCTGCCGAGCACTGACTTCGCTTGGGGTGCATCGGGCGATTACCCGGTGGCATATTTCAATTCGCACTAAGAAGTGCAGGTGTTGGGTGTTGGGTGTTAGGTGTTGGGTGTTAGGTGTTAGGCAGAAGCAGTTAACTCGCTTTTGCTAGCATCTAGCATCTGACATCTAACATCTGTTTTTTTTGGGCCTCTGCCCTCTAGCTTCTGCCTTTTTTCATCCGAAGTTCTCTTCCCTATCCTTCGCAGTTGATATACC
>JBDSEC010000604.1:0-15054 GCA_039920205.1 Pyrinomonadaceae bacterium | reverse complement strand
ACCGACCGAGTTGCGCATCCAGCGCAAACTAAGGCGTCCATCAACCACGGCCAATTCCACGATACCGCAAACGTTAAGCCGGACCTAGCCAATTGTCAACGGATATTCTCGATCTAGTTCGAAACAGTCCTTAGTTTTCCGGTCCTAATCGTCGTTTGGTTCGCCGGAATCCCCACGCCCACACCACGCAACCGATCAGCGTAGGCAGCACCACGGTGGTTTGCAGCAAAACCGCGATCACGTTGTTGCGGGGGTTGGCATCGTACTTGAGCCCGTTCACATTCAATAACGAGGCAATCAATGTCACTAGCCAGTTTGACCAGGCAGCGAGACCGACCAGCCAAGCCAAACGGCGTAGCCCGCGCGACTGATAGCCGAGGAATTCAAACGTCCACGCCACGGCAATCATCCACAATCCGCCCAACAATCCGTTTAAATGTGCGCCGCGCGCTAACTGTTTGGTAAGCGCGGGAAAATCGCCGGTTGCCGCCGCTGCTAACCAAAGTCCGGTAACCATCCCAACGCCAAAGAGCACGGCACCCGCCGCGGCCAGGTTCCGCCGAACCGCCATCGTTTCGTCACTCATGTGAGCTCCTGTTCTTGTTCAATAAATAATAATACGGTTGCCAAGCCAAATCGGACTTAACGATCTTTCCTTTTCGGGCGGAGAAGATAAGGTTAATATCAAAATGCCACGAATCGTTCCCGGCGCGTTCAAAGCAGATGCAAAATACATCCCTCCCGTTTCATCCGCAACCCCGCATGGCGCGCACCAGCGCGTTTATCGGTCTGGGTGTCTGGCTGGTCCTGTTGGCCGTCAGCCTGCCAGTCGCCGCCGGCGGAAGTGTATTCATCGAGCGGTTGGTGATGTTGGCTCCGTTGGTGATCGTCCCGTTAGGCCTTTCACTGGTACGGCCGCGGGATCTGCACGGTTTGCACACCTGGCCCTACCGGTTAGCCTTGATCACCCAACCGATCGGCGCCTTGGCTGCCACGGTGGCGTTATTGTTTCCGGCCGGCCGCCGGGCCGGCGGTTTCGCGTTGGTCTGGTTTGGCGTTACCTGCGTGATCGCTTTGAATGGTATTTCGCGATTCGTATTGCGTGGATCGATCCGGTCGGAAGAACTGGCGATAAGTTTCGGTTTGATGTTCGTTTCGGTCGGCGGCGCCTGGTTTTGGATGTCCCGCCAGGGTTTTCACCCGCTTGGATTCGATGAGCCGATCGTGCTGCTGACCGGGATGCATTTTCATTACACCGGATTCGCCGCTCCTATTTTGACCGGACTGACCGGACGGGCGATGCGCGAATCCGGGGTTTCGGCTGGATTGCTCTACCGTCTGACCGTTGGAGCCTTGTTGATCGGAACGCCGATCGTCGCTGCGGGGATCACAATTCCGATCCCACTGCTGGCTTTGGCCGGCGCCTTTATGATCTCGGCCAGCCTCTGCTTGTTGGCCGGCCTAGTGATCGGTCGGATCGTGCCAATGGTGCCCACGCGCCTGGCCGGTGTTTTTCTTTTGATCTCATCCGGCAGCGCGGTGGTGGGGATGATCCTCGCCTTCCTCTATGCGTACAGCCAAGTCGCACAGAAAGTCATACTCACTATCCCGCAAATGGCGTATACCCACGGCATCTTGAACGCGATCGGATTTGCACTTTGCGGCTTGATGGGTTGGGCCTTGGTGCGTTCTCGCGAAGACTAGCGCGGGATCTCACAAAATTAACAAAATTGTCCACGGAACATTTTCCATTCAAGGGTGTCTATACCTCACATAAACGCCCTATCAAGCAAAGGAGAACCAGGCCATGCAGACCGGTCATAGCGATACGAAGCCCGACATGAACGTCACCCCCTTGATCGACATACTTCTGGTGTTGCTGATCATCTTTATGGTGGCAATACCTCTGCGTCCGGCGCAGTTCAAAACGCGGATCCCGTCGCAACCCACGGATGAGAAATTGCGGCCGAACATTGACTCCCTGGTGGTCATTATTAATCCTGACCAGACGCTTTCGCTAAATAATGAGAATGGATTGGGTACTATTTCCGAGCCCGCGAAACTGACGAAAATGTTGGCGGATGTTTTTGCTCAGCGTAGCGCGAACCACGCCTATTCCCCGGAAGGAATGGCCGCCACGAATATGCCGGAAGAAATGCGTATTCAAAAGACCGTGTTCATCCGGGCACCGCGGTCGATACGTTACGGTGATGTCGTCAAGGTGATCGACGGGATAAAAGGCGCCGGGGCGAATCCGATCGGACTGCAGTTGGACGATTTGAACTAAAACGGCAGAGTCCGATCTTCGCGAGGTTGGTAGTACCGCCTTCAGGCGGGTTTTTTCCATCGATATCAACAATCCATAATGCAAAGATACGCACCCGCCTGAACGCGGCACTACCGACCCGGAAATTCGTGCCACGTCTATTTGCTAGTTGACTACCGCCGAAAACTCGATGTCACTATCGTGTTCGTGCAGGATGCGGAATATCTCGGTCACCAACAAATTGGCGTACTGGTATTTTTTGTTCGCCTTGATCTCGGGGTGTCCAGGCGTACCGGTCAGAAGAATGTTCGAAGCCTTTTCACCGCTGCCGACACCGATTCCGATCGAAAAATAGGTCATCGCCCCGGCGCGCACAAACTCACAACTTTCGTCCGGGAACCAGGTGTGCTGGCCCAATAATTTCTCAATGCTCTTCAAGTCGGCCTTAGTAAGCGTAACCGTTCGTTGAACCGGCTTTTGATTTGGACCTCGGCGCCCGTGATAAGTCAGATCAAAAGTTGCCTGGTCGCCCGAGATGCGAACCATCTGCGTGGTGGAATGGGTATCTTTGCTGCGTTCGCCCCGGATCAGAGTAAGCGACAATTCAAACTTTTTGTCCGGCCGGCCGAGGGCGACCGGAAATAATGCGAATAAGATCGCTAATAGGCAAATCGTTTTCATAGTTACCTCAAATTCGAAGACCCTTACGGACCACAATGGGGGAACCTAAGGCGACGAACGCGGAATCGGGCGGTTGACCTAATGGTCCAACAAATTCGGACGTATAAAGCTCCGCGGCGTCGCAATCCAACCAGGCGTCGGCCGCGTTCCACACCTGCCAGGGCGGATGTTCGACCTGGTATTCCATACTGCCACCATCGCGCTGCGCGGCGTAACCCCAATAGTGCTCGGTGATGAATTCAGCTTCGGAACCGACCGTAAGCCCGGTTGCCGGCCCTTCCGTTTCTACCCCTAAACAATTCCAACGATCCTTGAAGCGCCAACCGTATTCTACTGATCCGTTCAGCTTCAAGGTGTCACCTTCAACGTCTAATTTATGCCGCATGGGCAGGGATGAATATTGCTCGTTGTAAACCACCCGCGCCACCGTCGCAATGGCCCAGCGGGGAACCAACTCGCGCACGAACACGACTCCGCGCCGCCAACCCTCGGGCCCCTTTCGTCGCACGTAGAAACGCAAATTTACTTCCTCGAAATTTTGGTGAAAGGGGATCGGGATGCCCAGCAGCCGCGTGTCCAGAAACATGAATCCAACCAAACTAATATAGACGCGGTCGTTCCACCGATCTATCTCGGTACCGGTGGGAACGTATTTCTTTAAAATGGCCGGGTCCACGACGTAATTCAACATCGCCAAGTATTTCCACTGCGCGGTTAAGAATTTACCGGGTTGGGACATGCCGCGATTCTAGCATGCGTGGTCAATCAACTTCCCATTAAACGCCGCAGATCATTCGCCAACCTGACCTTACAAATAACGCGCAACCGCGCAGAGTTACGCCTTTCAGGCGTGATGTTCTTCCGCCCGGTGCAACGTGAGCGAAACTTTGTAACTCGAGTTTTCGGCGACTCGATCACGCGTAAACGCGTAACTCTGTGCTGTTGCGCAGTTCCATTAAGTTGATTTTAGTGACAGCAAAAACCCGCCTGAAAGGCGGTACTACCAACCCGGGGTGGCTTGAAAATGTTTGCCAGGAGAATCCAACGTGGTGTATATTTCGCTCAAATCGACGGGCCGGAGGGCCAAAGCGGCAATTTTCCAGCCTTTTATCAACTTAGTTCAAGCGGAGAATTCGAAAATTTGTTGACCCCCTTAGCGTACAAAGCGCAACAAAATTTCTGCCGACGGCCCGGACCGTGCCGCTTTCTCCTGCTCATTGACGGGTGACAGGCGCCGCCAGGCTGTCGCCGTTCCCGAACTGGAGGAATGTGATGGCCAAGCGATTAACCGAACGACAACGACTCGCCTTAAAGTCGGAAAACCTTACCGATTCCGAAGTACGGGAAGTTCTAGATTACATTTCGATCATGGAATCCATGCGCCGGGTGGCGATCACGCCCGGAGTCTGGGAAGATGACTTGATCGCTAAACTTGCCGATGCACCCGAGAACCAACGTGCGCGGCAGGCGTTTGAGTGGGAGTCAGTGCGACGGCGAGCCGAACGCCGGGCGGCTAACTTGATCACCCGACATTGACGCGAACTGATAGGGTAGCCAATCAGACGGCGTCACGCTGGGGTTTAGCTTTGTTGGTGACAGTGTTAAATTCTACCCGATGACAATTCACCTAGTTGTTGAGCATTTTTCAATTTGCTCGCGCCTGCTTTTGTGCGCGATGGTAGTTGGTTTTGCGTGCGCCGCGGTTGCGGTCGGTTCGGTTTTTGCGCAGGATGTGTCGCTTGGGGAACGCACCACGATATCTGCCGCATCTGCAGAGGAAGCAACCGTTCGTAACCAGATATCGCTTCAACAACAGCGACTCAGCAGCAACGATGTTGAAGAGCGGCGCGATGCCGTCTTAAAGCTGGGATGGATAAAACGTCCGGAGAGTTCGCGGATCGCGGCTTCGGCTTTGAATGATCCGAATGAAAAGGTCCGGGCCGCCGCCTGTGCCGCGGTGCTTTCGTTGCCACCCGATGAAGCGGTGTCCGTCCTGATGCCCGCGTTAAGCGACAAACGTCCGTTCGTGCGGCAAGAAGCCGCGTTTGCGTTGGGACAAACCAGAAGTGGCACGGCAGCCCTGTCCCTGATCAATACCTTGCAAACTGACGAATACCTTAATGTTCGCGCCGCGGCGGCCCTGGCACTTGGTCAGATCGGCGCGGCCACATCAGTTGATGTGTTGTCGGCCACGCTGAAAGGTGTCGCCGAAGGAAAGATCCGCGATAAGGACAAGAACGAATTCGAATTCCTACGCCGCAGCGCTGCGGTGGCACTGGGACAGATCGGCAGCCGAAGCGGGGTGCCGGCGCTGATCGACGCTCTGGGCCGCGCCACTGAACCCGACGACGTCCGACGCGAAGCCGCTCGGTCACTGGGCGTGATCGCCGATCCTTCGTCAATACCGGCATTGAAAGCCGTCCTCGCAGACCGGGACCCTTACTTGTCACGGATCGCACAGGACGGCCTCGACAATATAAAGGGGCAGCCCGACCAACAATGATCGCGTTCCGCCTGGTGGATTTAGGTCACGCTGTGCTGGCCGATGTGAGCGATCTTCTTCCGCAAGAACCTTCGAACCGGCTCATTCCGCGCAATAGCCAAGGCTTGCTCGTAAGCGCGCGAGGCCTCGCCGAACTGACCGATCTCCGCCAAAAAATGCGCTTTGGCTACCTGGAACAGATGATAATTGCTCAACCGATCGCTCAATCGCTCCAACTCGTCTAGCCCTTTGGCAGTGCCTTCGACCTTCGACCAGGCAATGATCCGGTTCAATTCCACTACGGGTGAGTATCTGCGCTCCTGGAGAAGGTCATAGCAGTTTACGATCCGCGGCCAATCGGTCAGGGAGTGGTTCGGAGCCAAGGCGTGACAGGCGGCGATCTCGGCTTCCAAATGGTAGTCGCTCAATTCTTTGCCGCTGGCGGAATTGCGAAAGTGGTCCATCGCTTGGACCAAGGCCCGCCGATCCCATTGCGACTGGTCTTGCTCAGAAAGCAATAACAGGTCGCCCGCTTCGTCCTGACGCGACGACAGACGTGCGCTTTGAAAAAAGAATAACGCCGCCAGTGCGTGGGTCTTCGGCGTGCCGGTCACCGGATGAGCCGTCAACAAGCGGCACAACCGGATCGCTTCCTGACATAAGTCGGCGCGGACCAACTCGTCGCCCTCGGTGGCGCTGTATCCCTCGTTGAACATCAGGTACAGCACCTTTAGCACGGCGTCCAGGCGGGCGGGGATCTCGGCCGGGTCGGGGATCTCTAACTCGACGCCCCCTTCGCGCAGCTTCAGCTTGGCCCGGGACAGCATCCGTGCCATCGCGTCCGCGCGGACCAGAAAGGCCGAGGCGATCTCAGTGACAGCAAAGCCACCGACCAACTTTAGGGTAAGCGCCACTTGCGCATCTTTGGCGATCGCCGGATGGCAGCACGCGAAGATCATGCGCAACTGGTCCTCGCCCACCTCGTTCGCAAAATAAATTGGATCCGCGACTGATAGCGACTGCGTCGCTGCTTCGACCGCTTTGATCTCGGTGTCCAAACTGGCGGTGTGACGGTCGCGCCGGATCCGGTCGAGCAACTTGTTCTTCGATACCTGGATCAGCCAGGCCTGCGGGTTTTCGGGAAAGCCGGCATAGGGCCAGGTCTTCAGCGCCGTCACTAGTGCATCCTGCACCGCGTCCTCGATCACCTCAAGTTTGCTCAGTCCAAAGATGCGGGCCAAAACGGCGGCCATCTGTCCGGAGTGATGCCGGAACAGATGGTCCACCGATTCTTGCACGGCAGTTTCAGGTGCAGAAGACATGGATCTAAGTGGGTTGGACCTCCCGGATCTCGATCCGGGTACCATACTTCAAGTGCGGGCAATCGCGCGCGAGTTCGACCGCTTCGTCATAATTCGCGGCCTCGATCATAAAGTACCCGCCCAGGATCTCCTTGGCCTCAGCGAAGGGGCCGTCGGTTACGCGGAAATCGTCGCCGGTTCCCGACAAATACTTGCCGCCCTCGTCGCACAGCTTGGCGCCACCGGCCAATTTACCGGATTCCGCGACGCGATTGCGCCAGTTCTTGTATTCCGCGATCAATTGTTGAATACCTTCGGGGGAAAACTTGCTGAAATCGGGCGGTTCCTCGACCAGCAGTAACATGTATTGAGCCATCGCGCTCTCCTTTTCGTCCGTTTATTCTCGTGCCAAAATGGCTTTCAAGCAATAGACGAACGAGCGAGGCTGAATCGGACACGCCGGGAGAAAAAATCTGAACCGAAGGAAACGAAGTGAAAGAGGAACGACAAAATCGAAACCGCGATTACAGCTACTGGCATTGAATCACGACCATATCTGCGTAGAGACTAGCGGTTATCGCCGGGAAGATCGGATCTCGTCTGGATGGCAAGGGCGATTCGATAGTATATTAACCGCGAAATCTCGTTCACCTGCCGTGGTGTTTTTCGATACCGCGGCGACACCGAAGAAAATCCAATAAGTTGTCGGGTAGTTTCCTGAACACCCGTACAGGTAGGAGCTATTATCGTGTCGCGAATCATGAACCTAAGAGTGCTGTTGCTGCTTGGTTGTGCCGTCTTGGCGGCAGGGTGCAGTAAGCCCGGAACATTGGGAGTTGTCCCGGTTACCCATTTGGGGGTGGGGCAAACCGTGACGCTTAACGCCTATGAAGAGCAACGGCCCACCCATTTCTTTCGGTCCGCTACGCCCGACGAACCCGTAACCCGCGAAACGGCGCAACCTGCGTGGACCGTCTCCGATCCCGCGATCGCCTCGGTTGATGAGAATGGAAACCTTAAAGGATTGAAACCCGGAGAAATTACCGTCAAGGGGATAAAGGATAACCGCGAGGTTAAACAGACCGTTAAGATCATTGCGGATCTGCGCGGCAAGTATTTGCCGCAGCTGACGATCGAAGGAAAGCTGTCCAAACCCAAGGAAGTGCATTTGTCGCTTGGGGCCGATCGTTCGTTGAAATTCTCCGCCAGTTTTGACAACGCCCCGGACGAAACCAAGGTTGAGCAACCCGCTCCCGCGGGAGATCTGCCTTGGAGTTTAACGTTCGACAAGGGCACGTTGGAGATCACCGAGGCCGGTGGTCACACGGCCAAAGGATGGCTAAAAACCAAAGAGGGCGGAAAGCTTTCGTTCGTGGTTTGGTCGGACGGCGACGGTACTTATCCGCTGACGTTGAAGGGTAAGACGGTCATGGTGGTCGGTGATTCGATGTCCGATGGATTGGCCTGGTTCATGAAGGACAAGGTCGAAGATGCGGGCGGCAGGTTCGTCGGCCAGGCCTGGAATAGTTCGACCACGACGGCGTGGGCGGCGGAACATCGCATGCGTGAATTGGTAGCGCAAAACCAACCAGACATCGTTTTCATCGCACTGGGATCAAACGAGGTTGAGGCGCGCGATCTGGAACCGCGCGGCGCAGCGGTGCGAACGATCTCGGAAGAAATGGGCGACCGGCCCGGATTCTGGGTGGGGCCACCCAGTTGGGTGCCGGACAAAGGGATCGTGAAGACCATCGAAACTAATTTCCGCCCGGGCCATTTCTACAACGCCAATGATCTAAAGGTACCGCGCCGCGGCGACGGCAAGCACCCCAACCGCGACGGATTTAAGATCTGGGTCGATCTGCTTTGGACCTGGTTTGCCAATGCGATGTGAGGGGAAAGTAGCCAGTAGTCAGTAGCCAGTAGAAGAACGGGCCGGTTGCAAATTGACCGGCCCTGATCCACTCGCGAAGCGTTCCTCTACTGACTACTGACTACCGGCTCCTCTTCGCGGGTTTACTGTTGGCCGGGTCTCAACTATATTTCGCAATGTCCCCAGACATCGGGCCGAATTGATACAGGAGACCCAAAATGACCACCCGCGTAATCCGAGTACTTCCACTACTCCTATTGATATTGATCTTGCTTGGTTCGGGTTTTAACGGACACGCACGCCGAGGCGTTAGGTCGGACAATGACCGGTATTTCATTCGCGTCAGTAGTTGCGATGACGGTGGCCGCGCGTTCATTAACGGCGTGCAGGTGGTCGAAGTCGGTTTCGCGGACGATAGTAACTGGCTGGATATCACGCCCGATCTGACCAAGAAAAAGAACGAGATCAAGTTTCAGGTTATCAATAAGACCGGCGCCATTACTTACCGCTTTCTAGTGCGCCGAAACGACCAGATCGTTTTTGATCAAACCTGCGGCACTATCGCCGTTGTGGGCTGTGAAGATAACCGCGCGTTTAAGATCGGAACCGCCCGTGAATTCACTTATCGGATCGAGAGATAAGGTCCCCTAATTGGAATTCGTAAAAATCGACCGAATCAATGAAAACCTGTCCGACTTGTAGCCGCAAATACACCGACCCGACTTTAACTTTTTGCCTGGACGACGGAACGCGGTTGCTGGAATCCTACGATTCCGCCGCGACCTTAGTGAATCCGTTTTCGGGCGCCTCTAACTCTGAAGCGACGCTGGTAAATCCGTTTCCGCGCGACACCGATCCGGCCGCCCGCGGTGCCAGGGGGCAGGGCGCTGGATTTGACGATGAAGCCACGCGGGTGCGAGTTTCGCCGGCCGCCCCGTCAGAACCAACGCTAGTGGTCAAGGCCGCCCCCCCAGCTTACGCGCCGCCACCGCCAACTGCACCGCCCAAGCGATTTGGCAGCGCCGCGATCATTATCGCTGTTGCCGGAGTTCTGGTATTAGCGGTCGTCGGTCTAGGGGTCGGCGGCCTGGTTCTTTACACCCAGAGTGGAACGACAACGCAGAATTCAAACAACCGGCCGCGCGAAACCCCGACCGCGACGCCGCGGCCGACGGCAAAGCCGACGCCGGAGACAACTCCGCAATCCTCCCCCGACGGGCAGGTCTCCGTGACCGGTCAATGGGTTGGAACGTGGACGAACTCGTTGGGTAATAGTGGCTCGTCAACCATCACGGTCTTGGAAATGCCGGACGGAACGATCACCGGCGGCGAAGGTGATGAATTCGTGATGATGAACGGCCGGCGCGAAGGCAATGTACTTAGCTGGAACTACGTCGGGGTACAGAACGGCTGTTTGGATTATTCGTGCCAATTTGAATTTGACGAGACCGGGACACAAGGGCAGGGAAGTTATACCGTGACGGACAGTTGCAAGGATAGCGAGTTCAGCGGAACGTACGATGCGTACGCGAAACAGTAGGCATTAGCGGTAAGCCGTTAGCCGTTAGCCAGGGGAATAGCTGTTAGCGGTTAGCCATTAGCGGTTAGCCAGAAAAAGAGCCGTTAGCTATCAGCCAATTCTTCTGGCTAACAGCTAACGGCTGATTACTAACAGCTACAATTTAGTCTTCCGACTTATCGGCGCGCTGGCTTTTCTTGGCGGCTTTCGCTTGCGCCGGGATCGGCATACCGACACCACCCGATTTGGCCACGTCCTCCTGCGGTTCCTCGGGTGGTTCGCTGACCTCATGAACCAAGGCGCCGCCGGACCGCTTAGAGAAGACCAGCCGGCGCTTCTCGTCACTGAAATCCACGCTTACCAGATCACCCAATCCCACTTGTTCCGTCGCCACCAAATTCGACAGCGGATAGACTAGGAAACGTTCGATCGCGCGCTTCAAGTGGCGGGCGCCGTATTTGAAGTCGATACCTTCCTTTAGCAAGAAATTCTTGGCCGCATCGGTACACTGGAACACGAACTTAGTACCGGCCGATTGCATAATGCGGTCTTGGACCGATTGCAATTCAAGCTCCAAAATCTCGCGCAGGTGATGTTCCTTCAACGAACGGAAGACCACTACCTTGTCGATGCGGTTCATGAACTCGGGCGAGAACTTCCGCCGCGCCGCTTCGACCGCCGTGCGATAGATCTTCTGATCGACCTCGGTATCGTTACGATTCGTGGCACCCTTGGCCGGCGCAAAACCGATCCCGCCCGAGATCAATTCGGACATTTCGCGCGCACCCAGGTTCGAGGTCAAGATCACCATCGAATGCGAAAAGTCTACGCGGCGGTTATCGCCTAGGGTCAACGTCGCCTTGTCCAAAATGCCCAGCAACAGTTGCCACAGCGAATCCGACGCTTTCTCGATCTCGTCGAACAAGACCATGGTCACCTTGTTCTCGTCGGTGTGCATCCGGTCCAAGTTCTCTTGGGTCAGCATCGGCGAAGTTTCGCGATGACCCAAGTATCCCGGAGGGGAACCGATCAGCTTGGCGATCTCGTGCGAGTGTTGGAATTCGGCACAATCGATCTTGACCATAGCGTTCGTGTCGCCAAACAAGACCTCGGCCGCGGCTTCGATCACGCGAGTCTTACCGGAACCGGTCGGCCCCAAGAAGAGCATCGTACCGATCGGGCGATTGGGCGGATTCATGCCGGCCAAATAAATTTGGTATAGGCCGCTCATTCGGCGGACCGCGCGCTCTTGACCGACGATCCGGCCGCCCAGTTTGTCTTCGAAATCCTTGGCCTTGGGGCTCTTTTGATCGGGATCAAGAAAGACTGTTTGTTCAGGCGAGTTCTGTTTTTCCATTTCTTGTATCATTTGACTGTTCCTCTCCGAGCATCGCACTGGAAACAACCATCAACTGTCTCACCGGTTCGGCGGCCGCGTTGGCCGGGTTCCGGAATGGTTGCTCCGTCATCGTCGCGGCCGCTCGGGGCCGAAACTACGGATGCACTATGCAAGGAACGAACCACAACTTAATAAATGCATTAACCGCAACGCAGGTTTGACGACCGACTCTGTGTTGCAGCGCTTAACCGAAACACTCGGGGTAGTTTATACGATAAAGTCGCGCCAGTTACCAACAAATAACAACGAATTCCTTTTGGAGGAAAAATTGTAAATAATTGTAAAGCCGATGCTGGCACGGCGGGGGATGTCGTCTCAAGTCTTTTGGTACTGCGTTCGGGTAACCCAAACGGTCTACCTCATGACCGGCAATGTATACTAATACGTTCGGCGAAAGAACCAGCTTGACGACCGTCAGATCCGATCGGCCTCGTAGTCTTCTTTTTCGGTAGTGATCTTACCATCAGCGAGGTCGTACCAGCGTTTCAAACCGACCGAAAAGGCGGCCCAAGATTCCGGGCCAAAATTGTCAATGATGTTGCGGCGGATCAGCTTACGATCGGTTATGGTCTTTTGTTTGAGCAGAAAAACCGCGTCCTCTTGGTCGCGAAAACGTCCAGCGATGTACTTAAGGATCACCAACCATTCGGGAGTCACTATCGGCATTCCATTCGGAAGTAAATAAGCGTCTTCGAGCGCCTTTTCGTAAAAACGGCGAGCCTGATCGTTCCTTACGATCCAGTCAACCGGCACTCCGAGTTTGCCAATAGTTACCCGATATCGCGCTCCGCCGAATCCGAGCCGGCGTTCGGGATCGATGGGTAGAATAGCAGAGGCAATCACGTCCACGTCCTTGGTTAGTCGTGGGCTGCCATAAAAATGCATCGCAATTCCACCGACGAGCGCAAAGGTGACTTTCTGTTTTTTCGCGAGCGCCGCGAATTTCTTCACCGCGCGGACGCCGGCCTCGGTCGCGATCATGGGATTCGGATTACGATTCATATTCCGATCGAGCAATTCGATAATTTCACGGCGGGACATCATGACGGCAATGATTATACCGTTGCATGCGCAATTTTACCCAATCTTCGAGCGAACGAACTCTTTAGGTTTATTCTTCTTCGTCGAACAAAATGCTCAACATCTTTTCCGGACGATTCAAGAATTCCTTGGTAACCGTGTAGTGCTCGGTATCTTGATAGTTGGTCTTCTCGATGCCGTTAGCGCTCAACATATACAACGCACAGTTCGGATACGCCAGAATGATCGGCGAATGGGTGGCGATGATAAATTGCGAATTCTTGTTCACAAGTCGATGTATCAGGGAAAGTGCGGATAGCTGCCGCGTGGGCGACAGCGCCGCCTCGGGTTCATCAAAAAGATAAAGCCCGTTCCCCGTTAACTTGTGATTCAAGACCGAAAGAAATGACTCCCCATGAGACTGGGCATGAAGCGACTTTCCGCCGTAGCCTCGCAGATATTCAGTCCTGCCATCCCTTTCCATATACGAGGCGAGGTTATAAAAGCTCTCGGCTCGCAGAAAGTATAGATCTTTAGGTGTTAAAAGATTTTTGATCAGGTGGATGTAGTCGAAAAGTTCCGAGTGCGTTTCCGAGGTTGAAAAAGTTGAGTTGCGGGTTCCACCTTCGGGGTTCAAGCGGAGAGCATAGGCGATCGCCTCGAGGATGGTCGATTTGCCTGTTCCATTTTCACCAACCAGGAAGGTTACGTTCGGATGGAATTCCAGCCGATCCAGATTCTTGACGACCGGAATCGAGAATGGATATTCAGCGAACGACTCTACGCGCTCGCGTTCGAATCTCAATTCACGGAGATAGCCTTTGGTTAACACGCTCATTTTTGCTGCGCAAACTCTAGCTGAAATACATTGCTAGGGTAAAGGAACGCAAATGCGACGACGGCCGCTCGATATGGATGATCAGGCAGCCGTCGCGGGTCCTTCCAACGGTTAGACTCGAAAGGGTTTGCTTTTGGTCTAGTCGTAATACTCGGTACCCAAGTGCGTGATCAGGTCCTCGCCCTTTAAATGGCGCAGAGTATTCTTTAGCTTCATCGACTGAATGAACACATCATGCTCGGGATAAAGTCCCGGTGCGGTCTGTGGCGATTTGAAATAGAACGAAAGCCATTCCTGCACCCCGGACATGCTCGTGCGTTGCGCCAGATCCATGAACAGCGCCAGATCCAACACGATCGGCGCGGCCAGGATGGAATCGCGGCAAAGGAAATCGATCTTTATCTGCATCGGATATCCGAGCCAGCCAAAGATGTCGATGTTGTCCCATCCCTCTTTATTATCACCGCGGGGCGGATAGTAATTGATGCGCACCACATGGGAAAAATCCTTGTAGAGTTTCGGGTAAACTTCCGGCTGCAGGATATATTCCAACACCGAAAGTTTCGACTCTTCCTTGGTCTTGAACGATTCCGGATCGTCCAGCACCTCGCCATCGCGGTTGCCCAAGATGTTGGTCGAATACCAGCCGTGCAGACCCAGCATGCGAGTTTTCAATCCCGGCGCAATGATGGTCTTCATCAGGGTCTGGCCGGTCTTGAAATCCTTGCCGCAGATGGGCGCTTTGTTCAAGCGGGCCAGTTCCTGGATCGCCGGAACGTCCACCGTCAGGTTCGGGGCGCCGTTGGCGAACGGAATGCCCATTTTCATGGCGGCATAGGCGTAGACCATCGACGGCGCGATCGCCTTATGATTTTCCTTCATCGCCAATTCGAACGATTTCACCGTCTTGTGAACCGCGTGCGGCTTCAGGAAGATTTCGGTCGAAGCCGCCCAAACGATGACCAAACGCGAGCATTTGTTCTTCTTTTTAAAGGTCGCGATGTCTTCCATCAACTGCTTGGCCAGGTCTAGTTTGTTCTTGCCCGTCTTGACGTTGGTGCCGCTCAAACGTTTGACGTAATGCTGGTCGAACACGGCCGGCATCGGCTTGATCTTCGAAAGCGGTGTCTTCAATTGCGCCAGCAGGTCCTTCTCCAACACGCCCGCGTGCATCGCCGCTTCATAGGCAGTTTCCGGGAAGATATCCCACGCGCCGAAGACCAGATCCTCCAACGCCGCCAACGGCACGAAGTCCTTGATCAACGGGGAATTGTTATCCGTGCGTTTGCCCAAACGGATGGTGCCCATCTGGGTCAGGCTGCCGACCGGATCGGCGATACCGCGCTTGATGGCTTCCACGCCCGCGATGAAGGTCGTGCTGACGGCGCC
The DNA here is from genome assembly GCA_039920205.1 of Pyrinomonadaceae bacterium. Taxonomy (GTDB): domain Bacteria; phylum Acidobacteriota; class Blastocatellia; order Pyrinomonadales; family Pyrinomonadaceae; genus JBDSEC01. The sequence goes on along the minus strand of JBDSEC010000604.1, from coordinate 286 downwards.
CAGGCCGACCAACAAGACGCCTAACTTACCGGTAGCCGGCGCGATCTCCGCACCCTTTTCAATTGGCATTGATGAATTCTCCTAAACCGCAATATGTTGGCACAATTGTACCGACTGAATGGTCATTCAGTCTGTGCGAATCTTGCTTTTGTTTAGCGATGGCTTGCGGTTTTTTACGGAATAAGTTGTCAGATGTCAGATACTAGAAATTGGGGGGCTCGCGCCAAGGCTGAATACTAAATGCTAAATTTGCCTCTCTGTGTTCTGCGCTTTAGTGCAAACTCTT
>JBDSEC010000603.1:0-3255 GCA_039920205.1 Pyrinomonadaceae bacterium | reverse complement strand
CAATGGGCCGAGGCGCATCATACCGGCGATTGCGATAAATGAAAAGCAATTGTTTCCGGTGTTAATGTGGGAGCGTCTTGACCTTTAATGGCAATGAAGTTTATATCGCGAAGGTAACTCACGATGTTTAATCGAATCCTTGCTGCTGTTTTTATCGCCGTGCTGGCGTCGATTACCTTGGCCCAAACTGCATCGATTGGCGACCGGGTAGTGCTAAGCCCCGATTCGAAGCGGGCAACGCGGATCACACCGCCCTTGGTTCTGATCGACAATGACGGCGAGTATTTGGACGTGGTCATTTCCGGCCGGTACGAGATTCGGAAGCCACAACCGGTGCCCGACGGACTTGACTTGACGTTTTTCTCGCGATCGGCGGAACCGCATTTTCGCCATTCGCATCGGCTCACAATGTGGGCCGATGGAGAAATGATCGACCTCGGTCGCACCAATTTCGCCGAATTTAGCGCGGTTGAAGTTGGTGGCAAGACCACCGCGATCGCAAAACTTGCGCCCGAACAAAGAATCGAACCGTTTGCGCCGGCGGATTCGCGAATACTTTTGTCGCGCGGCGATCGTAAATTGATCGGTGAACTAATGGTGCGTGAAGGTCTGACGTTCGACCAGTGGTTTCGGGTAAATGCGGCCGCGAAATTGGAAATAAAACTTGGGGCGGTTACAATTAAACTTGATCCCTCACAACGGCAGTTGCTGCGTGATTTTACAGCAAGACTGACCCCCGCCAATTTCCGTTTACGGCCGGAAAAGGTCGATGCTGATCTGGTCCGGCGGCAAACGGCTGCGCCCTCGACCGCCAATCAAGCCACTTTAGAAGCCACCCTGAAATGGTTAACGCGCGAAGCCGGTACCGGTAATGACCGCCGGAATGCGACCCCTGGTGCATTTGTCCGCGGGGTTGAATTTTCGTCGTGTAAATTGACCTACCGCGTTGAATTCGGAAGCACTGCAACTCGTCCGAGTACGGGCAACATACCCGGATTCGAAGGGCTGGCCTATGTCCAACCTTTCACCATTGTTAATTTGAATTTGGCCGAACTTGATCCCGATCTGGTTGCGATCAAGTCAAGTGATCGTTCGGAAGGCGTCAGTTTCCAGACGGTTTCCGGTAACCCGAAAATTCATTTGGAATTTCGCGGTGGGATGCAAATGCGAACGCAGGTGCGGGAACGGGCCGCCGATAAATGGAAAAACAGCGAGAGCTTGGATGTCCGCGATCACCGATTGGCACCGCAGTTTGCCGAGGCGTTTGCTCATGCGATAACGCTTTGTCAGCAGAGGCCCTAGCGGTGATTATTGGCGTTGCGGCTTGGGACTTCGCTTTTTAATCAGGGACCTAGCGTAAAGGGCCCGGCGCTTCATCATGGCGTGATGGACAAATGAATGGTCTAGATCTTGGAGCTTCAATTGGCTTCTGAGAATTATACAAGTCATTGGTTCATTCCGATCGGTTTTTCCGAGCGCCCGCTTTGTTGACACTAACTTTGAGCTGTCGGATACTTCACGTACTGATCCACAGCGTTTTTAATTGCAATTATCCTAGCAGTTCAATGTAAGCAAGGTAGCTTAGGCCTAAGCTTTCACGGGCTTTTAACAGCCTTTTAAACATATCCGAGGTCATTTGAACAAAACCGTCCAACCATCCCAACGCCGATTCTGTTTGGTGTTGATCAAGCCATCGCACTATGACGATGACGGATATGTCATTCAGTGGATGCGGTCGGCGATCCCTTCAAATTCGCTGGCCGTACTCTACGGATTGGCGTTGGAGTGTGCTCAGCAAAAAGTGATGGGCGACAATGTCGCGCTCGAGATCCACTCGTTTGACGAAACCAACGACCGGATCCGTCCGGCCAAGATCGCCGCCATGATTCATCAGGCGGGGGCGGGAATGGTAATGCTGGTCGGGGTTCAGTCGAATCAATTCCCGCGGGCGCTGGATCTGGCCGCACAATTGCGCAAACTTAAACTCACGGTTGCGGTCGGCGGTTTCCACGTATCCGGGACGATCGCAATGTTAGAGGACGAAGACCCGGCCGTCCGGCGCGCACGCGACCTGGGTGTTTCGCTTTTCGCCGGCGAGGCCGAGGGCCGTTTGGGCCAGGTGCTGCAAGACGCGGCGTCGGGCCGGTTGGAACCGCTATACAATTTCATGAACGACTTGCCGAATCTGGAAGGCGTCGCTACACCGCTGCTCCCGGCCGAGCGGGTCATGCGCACCGCGGGCGCCAACACCAGTTTCGATGCGGGACGGGGCTGCCCCTATCAATGTTCGTTCTGCACCATCATCAATGTACAGGGGCGAAAATCCCGCTGGCGCTCGCCGGACGACATCGAACGCATCGTGCGCGAGAACTACGCGCAGGGCGTCCACCGATTCTTTATTACGGACGACAACTTTGCGCGCAACAAGAATTGGGAAGAGATACTTGACCGGCTGATCGAGTTACGCGAAGGCGAGGGGTTGCCGATCAACTTCATTATTCAAGTGGACACGATGTGTCACAAGCACCCGAACTTTATTGACAAATGCGCGCGGGCTGGCGTCAAACGGGTGTTTATCGGATTGGAGAACATCAACCCCGATAGTTTGATGGGCGCCAAGAAGCAGCAGAACAAGATCACCGAATATCGAAAGATGCTGTTGGCCTGGAAAAAGGCGCGGGTGTTGACCTACTGCGGATATATTTTGGGGTTTCCCAACGACACGCGCGAATCGATCCTGCATGACATCCGGGTGATCCAGAAAGAATTGCCAGTCGATCTGCTGGAATTCTTTTACTTGACGCCGTTGCCGGGTTCGGAAGATCACAAGAAATTGCACGAGGCTGGCGTGCCGATGGATGCCGATCTGAACCGTTACGACCTTAACCACGACGTGACGGCGCACTCGCAAATGTCCCGCACGGAATGGCAGGAGACCTATCGGGCGGCCTGGGAGACCTATTACACGCACGAGCACATCGAAACGGTGTTGCGCCGCGCGATGATCACCGGCGTTAGCCCGGGCAAGGCCCTTTTCCTGATCGTGTGGTTCAAGGGCTGTATCGGGATCGAAGGGATCCACCCGCTCGAGGGCGGCTTCCTGCGCATGAAGCACCGCCGCGATCGCCGGCCGGGATTGCCGCTGGAGTCACCGTTGCTGTTCTATCCGGAATTGGCATTTGGGCTCATTGCAAAACAGGTCCAGTGGGCTTCCATGTACTTGCGGCTCCGCTTGATCTACCGAAAGATCAAACA
>JBDSEC010000602.1:0-7933 GCA_039920205.1 Pyrinomonadaceae bacterium | reverse complement strand
TGTTCATTTAGCGCCAAATATGCCGCCCCAGGCGATCCTGCCGGATTATCGAGCGGTCGATAAACCGGAAAAGCGCTCGGGTCAAGTGCGTCTGGTCTTCGTCTCGCGCATAATGGACAAGAAGAATTTAACTTTCGCGCTGCGGCGGTTACGCGAGATCAAAGGAGAGGTAGTTTTTGACATTTACGGGCCGTTGGAAGAGCCAGCCTACTGGGCCGAATGTGAGGCATTGATCAAGCAATTACCGTCAAACGTTCAAGCTAAATATTGCGGATCCGTGGTTCACGAGGAAGTGGCTCCAACGCTTTGCCGTTATCATTATTTCGTCCTGCCGACGTTGGGCGAAAACTTTGGACATGTCATAATCGAAAGTTTCGCGGCGGGAACTCCAGCGTTGATCAGCGATCGCACTCCTTGGCGCGATCTGACGGCACAGCGAATCGGCTGGGATATTCCCTTGGAAGACGAGGCGAAGTGGGTGGTAACCCTACAACGCTGCATTGATATGGATGGCGCGGAATTCGCCGAATGGGCAGCGGCGGCGCGAGCCTATGCGGTAAATTGGCTGGCGTCGCCGGAATTGGAGACCTCGAATTTTGGCGTGCTGCAGCACGCGCTAAATTTAGGCGCGAAAGTGGAGGCGATCTAGTCCGAGCGGATGATGTAATGGACATGCAGGCAGCAGACATTTCTAAATTGGTGGTCGAACGATTGCGGCGCGATAGCGATCAGTTGCGCGCGGAGTTTGATCGTCCAAAGACCGTACCGACCCGTTATGTTGCCATTGACGAGGTTCTGCCCGAGGCCATGGCGCACGAGATCTATGCGGCCTTTCCACCGGTGGAGCAGATGCGGTTGCTGGACAGTTTCCGCGAACAGAAATACACGTCAAAAGCGCTAGACAAAATGAACGCGATCATGACGGCCGCAACCTTTGCCTTCCAGACGCCGGAAATGATCGAGGCCGTGACCGAGATCACCGGTTTTAAGGATATGGAAGGCGATCCGCACCTATATGCGGGCGGTCTGAGCGCCATGACCAAGGGGCAGTTCTTGAATCCGCATATCGACAATTCACACGACTCCGACCGCCGTGTATATCGCGTGCTGAATCTGCTTTATTACATCAGCCCGGGCTGGCAGCCGGAGTTCGGCGGCAACCTGGAGTTATGGGATCGTAAGGTTAAGCATCCCGAAGAGATCCCGAGCTTGTTTAATCGGCTGGTGCTAATGGAAACCCACAGCGAATCTTGGCATTCGGTCAACGGAGTTAAGGTTGATGGCAAGCGCTGCTGTGTCTCGAACTACTATTTCTCGCCGCATCCGCCGGGGGGTAAAGAGCATTTCCACATCACGTTCTTCATGGCCAGGCCGGAACAACGTGTACGTCGCGCGGTGACCTTGGTTGACAGTTCCATGCGTACCCTGGTTCGCAAGGTGGTCAAACAGGGCGTCGGACGAAAGGATCTCTTCGAAGGTGAAAAGAAGGATAGCGGCAACTAGCCGCAACAATCGCGGTGTTCATCCGCTAGGTTTCATTTAAGGAGCAAGCAATCATCCAATGCAGCGCTTTCTATTAAAAGTGCATTACGTCCTAACCGTGCCGATCGCGATCTATTTTATTCTCGGCTCGCAGAAGATCCATCCGTCGTATCGGATGGGTTTCTTTCGCAAATTCTGGCTCGGCTGGAGATTCTTTCGTAATAAATTGAGCGTGCAAACGGGCACGTCCTACAAAGCGCATTTGGCCATGGCGCTTAAGATTTTGGAAACGCCGCCCGAGGATGTGGGCGATGTCGTCGAATGTGGAACTTGGAAGGGCGGTTCGGCGGTAAATCTTTCGCTGGTCTGCAAGATCACCGGACGAAAATTGCGTATTTTTGATTCCTTCGAGGGTTTGCCTGCCGGAGAAGAAGGGGATCGTGAAGCCGTCAATTACGCAGCTGGCGAGTATATGGGTACGATGCCCGAGGTGAAAGCCAATCTAACCAAGTATGGCGCCATCGAATGCTGCGAATTCGTTCAAGGTTGGTTCAAAGACACCCTGCCGCACATCGACTTTCCCGTTGCGCTGGCGTTCTTTGACGTGGACCTGGAAGCGAGCTTGAGCACTTGCGTGGAATACGTCTGGCCGCACCTGATCGATCGCGGGTACATTTTTACCGACGAGTGCGTGCATACCAATTATGTGGCGCTGTTTTATTCTGAGAAGTGGTGGAAACAGAAGTTCGACCGGACTCCGCCCGGATTGATCGGCGCCGGCACGGGCCTACCCTTGGGCGAATACTACATCGGACCGTGGGAAGATATCGATAGCCATCCGGGCCAGCATGCGAGCACGGGCGCCTACACGCGCAAAGACATGTCCGGCTTCTGGGATTTTTACCCCGAGGAGGCGCAGTCCGAGGCGTGAGCAGTCCCACGGAAAGCAAACGACCGCGCGTTCTGATCCTCGGCGGGGTCGGAATGTTGGGTCATAAGCTATACCAGATCCTGCAGGAATCCTGCGAGGTGTGGGCCACGGTTCGGGGCAGAGCACGCGATTACCAGCGGTTCGGGATCTTTGATGAAACCCGTTTGCTGAGCGGTGTGGATGTACAGAACTTTGACACGGTCGTGCGAGCGTTTGCTTCAGTGAGGCCGAACGTAGTGATCAACGCCGTGGGCGTGATCAAACAGTTGCCGACGGCCAAGGATCCGATCGTAAGTCTTACGATCAACTCGATCTTGCCACATCGTTTGGCGGGATTGTGCGGCGCGGCGGGGGCGCAATTTATAACCCTCAGCACCGACTGTATCTTCAACGGAAGTAAAGGCAATTACAGCGAAGACGACCTTCCTGACGCGGAAGACCTATACGGCCGTTCAAAGTATTTGGGTGAGGTCGCCGGTGAGGGATGTTTGACCTTGCGCACTTCGATAGTTGGCCGCGAATTGGATAGCGCCCATAGTATGGTTGAATGGTTCCTAAGCAATAAGGGCGGTAAGGTTCGTGGATTTCGCCAGGCGATCTATTCCGGTCTGCCCACTATCACGATGGCGCGGCTGATCGGCGAATTGATCGCGAATCACCCGGATCTTTCCGGTGTTTATCACGTTTCGAGCGATCCGATCAATAAGTACGATCTGTTGATGCTGATCCGTGACGCTTACAAAGTTGATATTAAGATCGAACCGGACGATGAATTTGTTTTAGATAGAAGTTTAGATTCAACGCGTTTTCGAAAAGCTACCGGCCTTGTGCCACCGGCGTGGCCGGCACTTGTAAATGAAATGGCGTCTGACCCAACCAGATACTAGATGTCAGGTGCTAGATGCTAGTAGGAATTTGTGTACGTCAATTACAGGTTAATCGCGCCTTAAGTGAGTGCTTTCTTACTGACATCTAGTATCTAGCATCTGACATCTGTTTTTCGATTGGAGAGTTATTTTTGAATCTTGAAGGCAAAAGAATATTGGTCACGGGCGGCACCGGTTCGTTAGGCCAAACCGTGGTGCGCCGGCTGTTGACCGGCGAGATGGGCCGGCCTGCGAAGATCACCGTATTTTCGCGCGATGAAGCCAAGCAGCATTATATGCGCCTGGATTATTTGCATCGCAAAGCCGCGACCGACGACATTATTTATCACGACTCGAATGACATTTTGAGCTTTCGTATCGGAGATGTGCGGAACTATGCGTCATTGCTGCCGGCGGTTCGTGAAGCCGATGTGATCTTTCACGCGGCGGCGTTGAAGCAGGTCCCGACCTGCGAGTACTTCCCCTTCGAAGCGGTCCAGACCAACATCCATGGCGCACAAAATCTGGTCCGGGCGTTGACCGAGAACGAAACTTCGGTCGAAATGGTAGTGGGCATCTCGACGGACAAAGCCTGCAAACCGATCAACGTGATGGGGATGACCAAGGCACTGCAAGAGCGGGTGCTGTTGGAAGCGAACTTGGAATGCCCGAACACGAAGTTGGTCTGTGTGCGATACGGCAACGTGATCGCTTCGCGTGGCTCGATCGTGCCGTTGTTCATGGACCAGATCAGCAAAGGCGGCCCGGTGACGATCACTTTGGCCGAGATGACGCGGTTCCTGCTCAGTTTAGATCGGGCGGTCGATACCGTATTTGCTGCGGTCAAAAGCGGCCGCGCGGGCGATCTTTATGTGCCGCAGGTTCCGGCGGCCAACGTCGTCGATCTGGCGCGCGCGTTGATGGGCGACCGCGATATCCCGATCACTTACACGGGAATTCGACCCGGCGAAAAAGTGCACGAGATCATGGTATCGGAGGAAGAATGTTTTCGGACGATCGAGCGCGATGGCTATTACGTCATCCTTCCGGTGTTGCCCGAACTCCGCCAGGGATTTGAATTCACGCCCGTGTTGACCGGCGAATATTCGTCGATGCACGACAATCTGTCAGTTACCGCCTTGCGCGAACTGCTGGATAGCGCCAGTGCCGAGATCGCGGCGTTTAGGTAAGTCCTAGGTCAGATGGAAGAGACCCTAAAAGTTCTGAATCTCCTAGTGGCGGAAGGTGTGATCGAGAATTACGCAATCGGTGGGGCGGTTGCCGCAATTTACTATCTTGAACCATTTGAAACTTCCGATCTGGACGTTTTTGTTCAAATTAGCGCCCACGCTAACGGCTTGGCGTTATTAGCCCCGATCTATGAATTCTTGGCTGCTTCGGGATACGAACCGAAGGGTGAGTTCATTTTCATTGAAGGAATGCCGGTGCAATTTTTTCCGGTTTTTAATCCACTAACGGATGATGCGGTTGACCAAGCCCTGAACATTCGTTTTGGAAGTACCTCGACTCGCGTGATGACGGCCGAACATCTCGTTGCGATCATGGTAGATACCGGGCGTCCCAATGACCTACTGCGGATCAATTGGTTTTTGGAGTCTGACAAGGTTGATGAAGAAAAACTGTCGGAAATTTTGTCACGTCACGATTTGAACGATAAATGGGAGACTAATCGTCGACGGTTCGAATCATGAAAGAATATCCGAATGTAGCTGAGATCTTCGAGCAAAAAGCCCGGCTGCGGCGCCACTTAGCGTCGCTTCCTTTTGAGGAAAAGATCGAGATCCTTTTACGTATGCAGGAAAGACGACGATCGGTGAAAGCAGCCGTTCCGGTATTCGAACGCGAATTAGATCGACCGGTTAGGGTTGATATGGAAATGCGGCGAGATATTGATAAATGAAAGTAATGACCATTTTCGGGACCCGGCCCGAGATAATTAGGCTGAGTCTGGTGATGAAGATGCTCGACCGTTTTTGCGAGCAAATCATCGTCCATACCGGACAAAATTACGACGAAAGCCTCAGCGATATTTTCTTGCGTGACCTTGAGGTTCGCACTCCAAATGTGCATTTGGGCATTCGTGCCGCGAGCTTCGGCGAACAAATCGGTCAGATCCTTTCCGGCAGCGATTGCGAATTGGACCGACACCAGCCCGACCGCGTCCTGATCCTCGGCGATACGAACAGTGCCTTGACCGCCATCGCCGCCGCGCGGCGCGGTATTCGCGTATTTCATATGGAGGCGGGGAATCGTTGCTACGACGACCGCGTGCCGGAAGAGGTCAATCGCCGCATCGTCGATCATTCTAGTCAGGTTCTTTTACCTTACACCGAACGCAGTAAAGAGAATTTGGTCCGCGAAGGAATCGAGCGCGAACGAATCTTCGTTACCGGCAATCCGATCGGCGAAGTGCTTTCTACTTTTGGACCGCAGATCGAAGCCAGCGATGTAATGTCGCGATGGCAGGTCGAGCCGCGCGGCTACTTTATGGTGACAATGCACCGTTCGGAGAATGTGGACGAACCCCAACGGTTAAACCAGTTACTCGCCGGGTTGGCGGGGATCGCCGACAAGTACGAAAAACCGATGTTGGTCAGCGTGCATCCGCGTACGCGCAGCAAGTTGGATGCGTTTGGTCTGAGCCCCACGTCGGGCCGGGTGCAGATGCTGGATCCGTTGGGCTTTTTTGATTTCGTCAAGCTCGAGCGCAACGCGTTGGCTGTGCTTTCCGATAGCGGCACGGTGCAGGAAGAGTGCGCGATATTTGGCGTCCCCAATGTCACTATTCGCGATGTTACCGAACGCCCCGAGACCATCGAATGCGGCAGCAATATCCTGAGCGGCGCGGCGACCGCCGACATTGTACGCGCGGTGGATATCGCGTTGACTTTGGCCCCCAACTGGACACCCCCCGCGGAATATTTGACCGAGAATGTGGCGGCCACCGTCGTTAAAATAGTTCTTGGTTATTCAAGTTTACGCCAACATCATTGAGCGGCCAGGTGTGACGATGGGCAGGTGACGTGCGCAGGCGGTCACCGACGGCTCCCTTGATTATGCGCGTTTTGATCTTGTCACAGTATTATCATCCGGAACCGGTGCCGAAACCCCTAGAATTGGCGCAGGCGCTGACCGAGTATGGCCACACCGTTTCGGTGATCACCGGTTTTCCCAATTACCCGAGTGGGAATCTATACGACGGTTACCGCCTCGGCTTGGTGCGTCGCGAAATTGCCGACGGCATACCGGTCACGCGCACGTACGAATATCCTTATCACGGTACGCGAGCGATCGGCCGGGTATTGAATTACCTGAGTTTCATGTTGTCCGCACCGTTGGGTAGTTTCTTTTCGCCTAAATGCGACGCGATCTACGTCTGGCACCCGCCATTAACCGTTGGCGTGGCCGCCTGGATCGTCGCGCGCTTGCGCCGGGTTCCATTCGTTTACGACGTACAAGACATTTGGCCGGACAGTGTCGTCCTGTCGGGGTTGATGAAACCGGGCACAACCGTCAAGGTCCTTTCGTGGCTGGAAAAATTCGTTTATCGCCGCGCCTCGCACATTTTGGTAGTTACCAACGGCGCCCGCGACAACTTGATCCGCAAAGGCGTGCCGCCGGAAAAAGTCACGGCCATGCCGCATTGGATCGACGAACAATTGTTCCAACCTGGCGGTGCTGCCGAACGCGATGAGTTACGCGCACACTATCAATGGCAGGATCGTTTTGTCGTTCTGTTCGCCGGAAACCTGGGAATGGTTCAGGGCCTGGAAACGGTAGTTCGCGCGGCCGATCGATTAGCCAAAGGCGGCCCGGCGCTGATCGTGTTGGTAGGCGACGGTACCGACAAAGCACGGCTGGAATCGTTGGCGAACGACCTTGGTGTGCAGGATCGATTGCAGTTCATCGACCGGCAACCGATGGAGAGTATGCCCGCGTTTATGTCGGCGGCGGACGCACTGTTGGTTCACTTGAAACGTTCTGAACTGACGGAGTTGGTTATACCGACGAAAACCATGGCTTACTTGGCGGCGGGCAAGCCGATCCTGATGGCGATGAATGGCGCTGCGGCTGATCTGGTCGAAGAAAGCCAAGCTGGGGCTTTTGTTGAGCCCGAAGATCCAACCGCATTGGCGGCCGCGATCGAACAGTTTAGCCGGATGCCACCAGCTGAACTTGCCGCCCTGGGTGAAAACGGCCGGCAATATTTGGTGTCGCATTTGTCCAAGAGCAAAGTTATTAAGTTGTACGAAGAGGTCTTGAGCCGCGTTGCGCAAAAGGGAACGTGAGGCCCATTTCGTTGTTTATTGAATGAAGCAACCAGTTTGTTTAGTTACCGGCGCGACCGGAGTGATCGGACCGAATTTGATTCGAGCGCTTTTGGCGCGTGACTATCGGGTTAGCGCTTTGGTGCGACGCGAGATAAGGCCGGATGAACTCCCCGCCGAAGTCGAGATCGTGACGGGCGATCTTACTGATGCCAGGGCTTTGGCAACGGCCGCAAAGGACGTCGATGTCATATTCCACCTGGCGGCTAAGCTGCATATCAACGATCCGGACCCGGTCTTGGCCGATGAATATCACCGGGTGAACGTGGAAGGTACGCGCTTGTTGCTCGAAGCGGCCCGAGCGG
>JBDSEC010000601.1:0-9645 GCA_039920205.1 Pyrinomonadaceae bacterium | reverse complement strand
GGCGCCGTCGTGGGCGATGCGCTGGCCCAATTGTGGCAGCGCTATGTAGGCCTGCGCGATCGCGTCGTGACCGAGCAGGGTCAACTACGCCGGCATGTATTGCTGGTAGTCGGGAACGATCTGATCGATCGGAACAATCTTTCCGCGCCCTTGAACGAGGGCGACGAGGTTTCTATCCTACCGGCGGTAACGGGCGGTTAGGCCGAATAGCGGAGCCGGGAGTCAGGGGCCGGGGAAGGAGCTGAAGGGGTGAAAGGGAGTAGGGGTGAAGGGGAAATGCAGGTGCCGATCTCTATTAAGTTCCTTCTTCGATCATTTCGATCCAGAGTTTGAGGGTTAAGTCTTCTCGTTCCGGCACAAAGAGATCCGGTCGAAGTTCGTCATAATAGCGGCTTTTCAGCCGGTCCAAATCTAAGGGAATCGTTCGGCCCAGATATCTCACGTCAAACCGATCGCGTTCGACATTTCGCTCGATCTTGGAGAGCACAAGATCATAGGGATCGACCGCGAACAGTCTCAACCGGTTGAAAGCGCCCGGAAACATTTCCGTTAATCGTTCATCGTAGTCTATCGGGAGCTTGGCGACAGTAACCGAGTCCAGATAGACGCCGTGCCGCTGGTGGAGGGGCGAGCCTTTCCCGGCCAATGAAATTAGATCCAGATTCGGGTCGCGCGGTATCAACATGACAATATCCAAGTCCGACGTCTTTCGATCGGAACCATAGCGCATGGTAATGACAAAGCCGCCGATGCAATGAAGGGCCGTTTCTTCGGTAAGCGCAGCGTCGATATCAACTAAAAATCCGCGCCAGAATTCTGGGATCTGATCAATAGTCATTTCGTACCAAGTTGGGTGAAAGATCGGTAAGCAATCGCCAATGCTTTGCTTCAGACGGCGCACTTTCACGAAGCCAACGCTTCTCCGGCTCGGTCATTGAGTTATTACACAGCGTGTCCTCCCGTACTAGGCGGGAACCATCCAACGTAGATTCTTTTCGTTGAAGTAACGCTGCTGTCTTTTGGTCGCCCGCCATTTCCGCCACGCGTCGCGCGACGTTAACGACAAAGCCGAGCCGGTTCTGAAAATCTCTAACCTTGGCCGTCAATATGAGCACATTCCAATCCAAGTCGGAATATTTCAGTACTACCCAAGGCAGAGCTTCCACCAGCCGCGGTTCCAAGCTGTCCGTACTTAATGCGCCGGCTAACACTTCCACCGGGCTTTTTGGACGTCCTGGTTTCATATACGAAAAACCCGGATAGTGAAGCGCGGCCAGATCCAAAAACAGTTTTTCGTTCGTGGTTGACCGGAGCTTCATTACATCTTTTCCCCAGGGAATTGTCGTTGGATCTAGTCCAAAGACCCGCGTGGCTCTTTTCGTGACCGCTAGCGTTACGGGACGCTCACCCTTTTCAAGCAAGGAAAGGTAGGTCTGCGACACACCGAGCTTCGCGGCGGCCTCGACTTGCGTGCGGCCCGCTTGCTTTCTGATCCGGCGAAGTTGTGCACCCGTCAGGTTCATCTCGAATGCTATTTTAGCGCAGTCGTAATAATATTACAAGCTTGTAATATTGCGCATAGAAGCAAACCCACGGTAACCGGCCGACTGCTTAAGCATGGGCGATTTCTTAAACAATTCGTTCGCCCTGTGTACGCCGTTGTGCCATACTCATATCTTCAACTATTCCCAACGAAGTTTTATAACCTGTTTAATATCTGTAACTTAGAAGCAACGATGGATCCATTTTTGGCGGTTTACCCGCTTTTCCGGCGGCCAACATTGTTACTTGTAATTATTCAAGGAATCATTAGAATGACACGCATCCCAACAGTGGGTCGGGCCTTCGAACAGAGCATTACCAACTGGCCGACTAACCGGGTCTTGCTCCCAAGATCCAGGGGATAATTTTCTAAATTTCTATTTGGGGCGATCTATTGCGGTCGATGATCCGCGGCAAGAATTCTTGCTGCTGCACTCGTTCAATAAAAGTATCACCAACCATAATTTAACCTGCCGTCCGCCCCCCGGACTGGCCGTCAATGACCTAAGTCAGAAGTGGAGACGCGCCATGTCTATGAACTACGTTCCCGTACTTGAAGCACCCCCGTTAAATCTAAAAATTGAAGACAGCTCGCAGATGTTCGCCAAGATCCGCGTGATCGGCGTGGGTGGCGGCGGCGGTAATGCCTTGACCCGCATGATCAAAACCGGTGTGTCCGGCGTTGAATTTCTCTTCGCCAATACGGATCTGCAGGCGCTGACGCGTTGTCCGGCCGCGCGGAAGTTACAGTTGGGCGAGACCGTTACCTTTGGTCGCGGCGCCGGTGCAAATCCGGATCTGGCGCGCCGATCAGCCTTGGCCGACACGACGCGGATCATGGAGGTGCTGGGCGGCGCGGATATGGTTTTTGTCGCCGCCGGGTTGGGCGGTGGTACCGGTACCGGCGCGGCGCCGGTGGTCGCGGCTTTGGCGCGCGAGATGGGTATCCTCTCGGTGGCGATCGTGACTTTGCCGTTTGCGTTCGAAGGCAAGCGGCGTTTGCGGCAGGCCGAAGCCGGTTTGGCAGAATTGTACGCTTGCGCGGATGCGGTGGTGGTGATCCATAACGACCGCTTGTTGGAATCACAGGATGCGGGAACGCCGCTGACCAACGCCTTCCATATGGTCGACGATCTGATGCGCGATGCGGTCTGGGCCGTGACGGATCTGATAACCGACAGCGGCTTTATCAATCTTGACTTTGCCGATGTGCGCACCACGATGTCCGAGATGGGCAGCGCCTTGATGGGCACGGGCCGGGCCAGTGGCGAGAACCGGGCCGAACGTGCGGCGTTGGCGGCGATAAGTTCACCGCTGTTTGACGATAACTCCATCGCGGGCGCGCGTAACGTGATCGTCAGTGTCGCCGGCGGCCTCGATTTGACCCTGCACGAAGTAAGCGCGGCGGCCTCGGTGATCCACGATCTGGTGGACGTGAATGCCGAGATCATTTTCGGTAGCACGCTGGATGAATCCTTGAACGACACCGTTCGGGTGACGGTGATCGCGAACGGTCGCGCGCACGCGGCGGCCGGAGCCGGGGCCGGGGTCGACGTGGAAAACACCGACGCCGCGTTCCAACCGTTTGACGAGCGGATGGCGTACGAACCGGCTTACTTGAGAAAGCGTGCGTTGGGCTAGTAACATCGCACTATGTGCGGACGCTACACGTTAAAAACCCCCACGCCGAAGCTGGCGGACCATTTTGAGGTGCAGTTGGATCTCGAGATCGAGGCCCGCTATAACATCGCACCGACGGTCGAAGTGTTGGCCATCACCCAGGTGGAGGGCCAGCGTCAGGCGGAACTTCTTCGCTGGGGGTTGATCCCGTCGTGGGCCAAGGATGAAGCCATGGGCGCACGGTTGACGAATGCGCGTTCGGAAACGGCGGCCGAAAAGCCGTCGTTCAAAACTGCTCTGCGACGGCGACGGTGTTTGATCCCGGCTGATGGGTTCTACGAGTGGCGGACCGAGGGCGGCGCCAAACAACCCTACTATTTCACCCTTCCGGACGAAGGGGTCTTTGGTTTTGCCGGACTCTGGGAAACCTGGCAGCCGCCGCAGACTGCCGGTCCGCGGCCCGCGATCCATACCTGTACCATTCTCACGGCTAGCGCTAATCAATTCATGGGGCAATATCACGACCGCATGCCGGTGATCATTCCGCCGGATCAATACGATCTGTGGTTGGATCCGCGCATGATCGAACCGGCGGCGATCGCGCCGCTGCTCGTCTCGTCGCCCGAAGATAGGTTGGTCGCGCGCCCGGTCGGAAAATATGTCAGTAACGCGCGCAATCAAGGACCGGATTGCATCGCTCCGCTGTCGGCGCCGACCACGCTGTTTGGCTGAAAAGCAGATGTCAGATGCTGGAGGTTGGAGGTTAGTTCCGGCCCGAAGCGCGCGGTGTCAGGGAACTGGGGAAGCCGCATCTACAGAACAACCACCCCCGAGACCTGCGGTCCCTTGCCCCTCCTTGGCCAAGGAGGGGAGCTTTGCGGCCGAAGCGGCCGGCCTCAGCACGGTAGAAACCCAAGCGTCAGCGCGGGTGCTTTTCGAGGTTGAAGCCCTGACCCCGAACCGCTAGAATCCACATCAATAAATCTGAACTATTCGGCAGGTGAGCATGAACTATTGGCTGGTCAAGCAGGAACCCGAAACTTATTCCTGGGACGAGTTCGTAAAAGAGAAGGGCACGACCTGGGATGGCGTCCGCAATTATCAGGCGCGAAATAATCTGCGCGAGATGAAGGTCGGCGATCGTGCGCTGTTCTATCACTCGGGCAAGGTCCCAGAGGTGGTCGGTATCGCCAAAGTTGCAAAGGCCGCGTTTCAAGACCCCACCACCGAGGACGAGCGCTGGGTCGCGGTCGAACTTGTTCCAGACAAAGCACTGAAGAAACACGTACCGCTGGCCGACCTGCGCGCCAATGCGGCGTTGAAGGAATTGGGACTATTGCGGCAAAGCCAGCTTTCGGTGTCGCCGGTGACCAAGGCCCAGTTCGACGAGATCATCAAGATGAGTAAATAGCGAGGTAATTCGCCATGCCCGTTTCCCCCAAAGCTGAAAAGACGCCGTTCGATCCCGCCCGCGCGTTGCTGGTTTCCTATGGGACCAACGAACGGATCAACCAATTTCTGCTCGAGAATTTGGAGCCCAACGCCTGGCGCGCGGACCCGCCGACCGGCAAGGGCCGCACCATCGCCGCCATCGTCGCCCACCTGCACAACGTGCGGGTGATGTGGTTGAAGAGCGTCAAAGATGCCTTCATCCCGGAACAGTTGGACCGTCACACGGTCGAACTATCCGAGGCTCGCGCCGCCTTGGACCAGAGCTATCGCGCGTTACATGATGTGATCGAACGGGCGTTGGCCACCGATGGACGGATCCGTGGGTTCAAGCCCGACGTGGTCAGCTTTGTCGGCTATCTGATCGCCCACGACGCTCATCACCGCGGCCAGATCTCCATGCTCGCGCGGCAGACCGGACACCCGCTGAGCAAGAAGACTGATTTCGGTATGTGGGAATGGGGCACGCGGTAGGCGTGCTTCGGGCCGGAAGTCGGCAGGAATCCAAACCGATACTTGTAATTTAACGCTACCACAATCAACGATTTTGTAGTTCTTCCGGGATCAATCCGCGTGATATGATTTGTTCTAGCGAGGAGGCGACTCATGTCAGTAATTACTGAAGTTGAAGAACGAGCGTTGAGCCTGTCCACGAAGGAACGTGGCGAGTTGATCACGAAACTGCTGCGTTCGCTCCCTGAGTTTCCCTCGGACGAGGACGACGGGGTCACTGAGGCTTTGCGGCGTCGCGCGCAGTTGAGGGAGCATCCAGATATTGCAATCTCTTTGGAAGAACTAGACGGGCGCATGCGGGAACGGTTTCGATGATCGTGAGACTGCACCCAGAGGTCTACGTTGATCTCTTGGACGCGATCGATTACTACGACCGCGAAGCGGTTCCGGAATTGGCGGTAGAATTCTATGCTGAATTTCGCCGCTGTACTGATCAGCTCAGCCTGCGACCCGAATCATTTCCGATAACTGAATTTGGATTGCGGAGGTTTAATCTTCACAGGTTTCCGTTTCACATTCTGTTTGAGGTCGTAAACGAAACGACCATTGAGATTTTGGTGGTGAAACACGACCATCGAGACCCTATGTTCGGGACGGATCGCTCCTGACTTTGTTAGGGCACGCCGGGCTGCGAATGGATTAGCTGCGGATTCTCACGGATTAGAACGGATCAAAGTTAGTTTGATGAGGGGGCGCTATATCCGGATCGAAATTCGCAGCAATATTCTCGCAGGTTCTTTTCAGATCCGCGTTGATCCGTGAAAATCCGCGGCCAAATTTTCTCTGGCGCCGGGCCGCTGGGGATTCTATTTCGGCTCTGCCGCCTTATCGATGGCGTCCATCTCCGTCTCGGTCCAGCCACAGAGCACTTTCACATCTTCGGGCGATAGTTTCGCGCTGCGGTGGATCAGCGTGTATTGCCACATGGGCATCGCGCCGTCGGTCACCTCGTCACAGATCTCGCCCAATTTTTTAACTCGCTTCTTTTTGTCATAGGTGCCCCATTCCGAAAGATTCAAATGGCGTCGGCCTTGGACCACATCATCCGCGACCAGCCACGAAACGGGCGCGATCTGGGTATATAACGGCCAGGTGGTCTTGCTGGAATGGCAATCGTTGCATGATCGATCGAGGACAGCCGCGACCGGTGGGGGAACAGTTTGGTGCGCCTCGATCGCTTGCTTGGCGTCGATGGGCGGATTGGTCCGGTCGGGCCGTTTGAATTGAATGGCAATAAAGGCCACCACCACTACGATCAGTACGATCTTGAATATTTTCTTTACCATGCCGCGGGCTGTCCTTTACTCCATCAATTGACGATTGGCATTGTGCTTGATTAATCGTGCCAGTGTCTAGATTAGACGGGTCGCCGCCGCGCGGGCTTTGCCTTCAATACCTGGGCATAGATGGGGCAGGTGGTTTCATGTGCGCCGGGTAGGTAACCGGTACTCATTAAAAATTCGCCGACGATCTCGCCGCCGGTGAAGAGAAATGTCTGCTTGAACAACTTGACCCAATCCGCTTTGGGTAGCGGGTGGTGGTGGTCCAACCAGGCACCGAACGAACCGAACTCTTTTTGTAGCTCGAGGATCCGCCGCGCGTTCTCGATGGCGGCATTGACCTTCAACCGATTCCGGATAATGCCGGCGTCTTGCAGCAGCCGCGCGCGGTCGTCTTCCTCATAAGCCGCGACGGCCGCAATATTGAAATTGCTATAGGCCCTGAGGAAATTCTCGCGCTTGCGCAGGATAGTGGCCCAGGACAATCCGGCCTGGTTTATCTCCAGCACCAAGCGTTCGAACAACTCGTCGTCGCTGGTCAGGGGAAAGCCGTATTCCCGATCGTGGTAAGTGGCGTGCAATGGATCGCCCGGTGCATACTGACAATAACTCATCGTTCTCCTTAAGAAATTTAGCCGCGGATTTACGCGGATGACGCGGATCTGAGCATTTTAATTCAGGTCGACTATGTTTGTGAAAAGAATGCAAATTGGGCACCATCGCTTCTCGCCTGGTGAATCGTACCCCGCAAAATAAAACCGGAATTTTGCCGCGGATCTACACGGATGACACGGATCAGACCAACTAATTCAGTTTCCTTTCAGATCCGTTTGATCCGTGTAGATCCGCGGCTAAACCTTCTTAATGGAAGTCATGGGACTTTAACGCCGTCACCGCGCCGCGCAGGGAATCGATCCAGAGCGCTTTGACCGATACCGCGTTCTGATAATTCTGCACGATGCCGCGGATCAGCAGGTACGGCTCCTGAACTACAGTTAAGCGGAACCGGTCATAGGTATCGGGCATCAGGATCACATTGACCATACCTGATTCATCCTCGACGCTTAGAAAGACAATGCCGCGCGCGGTCGAGGGGCGCTGACGGCAGATAACGATCCCGGCGATCTTGACGAACGAGTTATTGCGCCGCGACGAAAGCAACCCGCAAAAGGCCACGTCCTTCTCCTTAAGGCTGGGGCGCACCAACGCGAACGGATGTTTGCCGATGGTCAATCCGGTCGAGGCCAGGTCTGCGTTGACCCGTTCGACCTCGTTCATCGCGTGCAGGGGCGAGCGCAATTCGGACCGCTCGTCTAAGGCACCCAGCAAGGGCGCGACCGGCCGTGCGGCCAGCTCCGCCGCCCACAGCGCCGAGCGTCGGTGGGTGGTCTGCTCGCCAAAACGAAAGTTGAACGCACCGGCCGCGCTCAACGCGCGCAGGTCGTCCTTCTTTAACAGCGGCACGCGCCGCCGCACATCCTGCACGCTCTGGAACGGCCCACCTTCATTGCGCGCGGCGACGATCGCCTCGCCGGCCGCTGAACGAAGCTTGCGGATATAATTCAATCCCAACCGGACCACCCATTGGTCGCGCCCTTCATTGCGCGGCCGCTCCAGCGTGCATTTCCAGTCGGATTGATTCACGTGCACCGGCAGAAAATGGGCGCCATGCTTTTGCGCGTCCTTGATCAACGTGGTGGGCGAGTTGGAATAGAAACCCATCGGCAAATTATTCAACATCGCGGCGATGTAGGGCACCAGGTAACGGCATTTGAGATAGCCGCTGGCATAGGCCAACAACGCAAAGCTGGCGGCGTGCGATTCGGGAAAACCATAGAGCGCGAATGACGTCACGGCGGTGACGATCTTGTCTTGCGTTTCGCCGGTGATGCCCTTCGCCGCCATGCCGCGGCGCAAATTGGCCTCGACCTCTTCCATGGCCTTTTTCGAGCGTTTCGAGCCCAACGCGCGGCGCAGTTCCTCGGCCTCGCCGCCGGAAAAGCCGGCCACGATCATGGCCATGCGCAGCAGTTGCTCTTGGAACAGCGGCACGCCCAAAGTGCGTTTCAACACGTCTTCCAGCAATGGGTGCAAACTGGTCGGCGGTTCCAACCCTTGCCGCCGCCGCATATAGGGGTGGGCCATTTCGCCGACGATCGGGCCGGGGCGAATGATGGCCACCTGTACCACCAAATCGTAAAAGCACGCCGGCATCGTGCGCGGCAGCGAGGACATCTGCGCGCGGCTCTCGACCTGAAACCAGCCGATGGTGTCGGCCTTTTGCAGCGCGCGATAGACGGCCGGATCGTCGGGCGGCAAGTGGGCCAGATCGACCTTCTCGTCGTAATAGTGGTCGATCAGGTTTATCGATTCCTTCAAGACCGCCATCATGCCCAGGCCCAGCAGATCCACCTTGATCAAACCCATATGCGCGCAATCGTCTTTGTCCCATTGAATAATGCTGCGGTCGGGCATGGTGGCCGGCTCCATCGGCACGACCGCGTCCAGGTCGTTCTCGCAGATCACCATTCCGCCCGGATGTTGGCCCAGGTGGCGCGGCAGCTCCAATATCTGCAGCAACAGATCGTGAAACAGGCGGACCTGCTGGCGATCGAGCGAAAAACCGGCCTCGATAAACTTATCGGCGACGGTTTCCTCGGGCGACTTCCAACTGTAGTTGGGGATCAGTTTGGTCAACCGTTCCAGACTCTCGATCGGCATCCCCAAGGCCTTGCCGATCTCGCGGATGGCCGAGCGCCCTTGATAGGTGATCACCACGCTGGTCATGGCGGCGCCGCGCCGGCCGTACTTTTCGTACACATATTGAATGACGGCCTCGCGCTGATCGCCGCTGGGCAGGTCCAAGTCAATATCCGGCCATTCGCCCCGCTCTTCCGACAAAAACCGCTCGAACAGCAGGTCCATGCCGATGGGATCGACCGCGGTGATGCCCAAGGAATAGCAGACGGCGCTGTTGGCCGCCGAGCCGCGTCCCTGAGTCAGGATGTCCTGACGTTCGCAGAATTTGACCAGATCCCAGACGATCAAAAAGTAACCGGCCAGATGCAGCTTTTCGATCAAGTTCAGTTCGCGGTCGAGTTGCGTCTGCACCCGGCCGCTTAAATTCCCATAACGCCCGCGCGCCCCCTCTTCCGTACGCTGCCGCAGGAATTGGTCCATCGATTGCCCTTCGGGCGTAGGGTAGGCGGGGAAGCGATAGCCAAGATTCTTCAGATCGAAA
>JBDSEC010000600.1:0-6837 GCA_039920205.1 Pyrinomonadaceae bacterium | reverse complement strand
CCTCAATTCGGCGCGGTAACTTCCGCCAAACCCGGACATGTCTAACTGCGCAGTTCCCTTACCAATGCGGTTCTTTGCCGGAATCAATTCATCAATGATAGAGCGCAGTTCCGCTACGTCGACGGTGTAGATCGGGAACCTATGCTCGGTATCACCCTTGTCATATAGTGGTCCGGGAGCCACGAAATATAGCGGGATCTCGGTAATGTCGATTTCCCCAGGGTCTTCGTTGGGTTTAACAGGGTCTTCGTAGGGTTTAAATGGTTCAAGATCGTGATTCGGCAGGATCTCCGCGCGACACATTTGGCCCCGGACATCATATTGTGGCCGGATCAGGGAAAACGGACGGACGGGGTAGTACTTCTGGGCGCCATACTTTGTCTCAAAATCGCTAGCGGTTTGGCCAAACGCGTTGAACGGGATCAGTACAAATAACGCTAAGAACAATGCCGGCAGAAATGAATTGAATCCGGTTCGCATAATGCTTCCTCAACTGCGCTCCGTCGCGCCACTTTGGATCACCACTTTTCAATTGGAAAGCTGACCTGATGAAGGGCAGCTAGATCCCCGTCACGGCGGGAATCTGATTGACTGTAAACTTCATTAAGCCGCTCTGGAACGTCACTCGGCAATTGAACTTTCCTCTCGTTTTCAACGCCGTCCAGGGTTCCTTCGGACCACTCTAAGGCTTCCCGTTCGCGCAGTTGGTCCTCGGCCATTTCCCGGAATCGAAGCGTCACGTCAGGAACGATCACAACCGGTTGGTTCATTGGTCTAATATAGCCGACTTGATCGAATGAATCCAAGAAGTTGCCTGGCTCAGGCTTTTCCCGGGTGTAATTAAAAGTGCGAGTGCGTCGATCGCTTTCCAAGTTATGGAGGAACTCGGCTCGGCCGGCCGCTTCGGCGGCAAGGCTCCCGTCCTTGGGCAAGGAGGGGTAAGGGACCGTCGGTCCCGGGGGTGGTTGTTCTGTAAATGCGGCTTCCCGGGCTCGGGGACACCCTTCCTGACCGTCGGGTTACTGCCGTGCCGTGCTTTGCGCCGTTTGCCTTGAGGACAATCAAAAACTCCCACTTTTAATTGCACTCGCTTTTCCCAGTCCCTCGCAACCTACTAACCTGTTGGCTTGGAATCGGCCCGGTCAAGTGTCCGGTGTATGTAAATTTGCCGACGGTTCGGATCCGCAACCCCGGGAGGAACCGTCTAAGACGAGGGCCGCACCAACCATTTAAACATCGCAACCTGGCCAAATGTCATCAGCTCCATCAGGAGCGAAATATTTATAGTGTCGATTTGCCCTTAGAGACTTCCTCTATCTTCAACAGGAGCGGAACGTAGACCCCTAACATTTCGCTCCGGTCGGAGCTTAGGACCTTTTTTTTGATTTTTACTTACTATAAATATTCCGCTCCGGATGGAGCTTAAGAACGAGCCAAGAGAATACGCAAGCTTTGGTCTCGACGCCGGTTTGCAATAATCCAACCGTCGGCATGCTGAAGCAGGTCGTACATTTCACCGGCCTTTTAATATCGCTCGGGCGTGTTTGAGGCGGACAAGCTCAAAAGAAATGAGGCGGGCGAATCGAACGATATGGCCATTCGTCTCGCCCGCCCTTGGTGGTAGGTCGAACCGGGGATCTGGGATATGTAACAAGCAGTATGTTTGCAGTTACCAAACTTATAAATATTGGGTGGCGGTGCACTGGACACTTCCGGCGACCGCCCTTTCAATACGTCAGAGAATAAGGCAAAACCGGGTTGGTGTAACCACCCATCTAGGTAGATTAGTTTTCCGCGGACGAGGGCTCATTTTGCGGAAAATAGTGAGGGATTTCCTGGTTTTGTTGAATTGGCGAACTAGATCAATGTTCTCGCGTCTGGCGATACTACCCATTCGGGTTGTGCGACGCGGATCCCCCGCGAACCCTCTCAGGTCGATCAATCCTTGACCTCAAAACTTTCCAAATAAACCGGCTGAGGTGTAGCGGAAACCAACCGCTGGAACTTTAGTAAGATCAATTTCTTCGAATCACAAGGCAGTCCTTCCACACCATACCTATCCGGCCAAGCCACCTGAACCGCCGAGCGCAACGAACTTTCTTTGTCGTCGTAGTTCTCAAAAACGACTTGCGAAGGATCGTAGGTTGACCGGACCACCGAAGTCACGTCAAAGGTGAAAACGAAACTCTGACGCCGTTTTTGCGTGGGTCGCACTTCCTTACATTTTCCGTAAAGCCAGACTTCCTCGCGTAACTTCGAGTTTTTTTCCAGAATTCGCATGATACGCGGATCGGACCGCGGGTCCGCGGTCGTACTGTTCGCGGCGGTGGAGGGATAGTCAAGCTCGAGCTTCAGTACCGGATAGTCGCCCTTCAGATCGGTCACATTGATCACAACGCCGTGGAAACTTATCGAAGATAGACTAGTCCAAAATGCGCCGGTAAATATCGGCTCACCGCCGGCAAAAACGATGAATGGTCTACCGCCTACCGGAACCACTAGTTTCTTGAGCCTCAGACCGGCTTGGTCGTAGATCACCATCTCGTGCCGGTCCTTCACGTATGACGAGATATCAGTGGTCGTAATAAGAGGTTTGCCCGCGGCCTTGATTTTTTTGATATCTAGCTTCGCTAGGTCTGCGGATCGAATGCTCGGTGGCAATAGGTAAAGGGCGTATCCCGAATTATCCTGAGCAAAAGCCATCTGAAGTCCCGAGCAAAATACCACCGCGAAAATTAGCACATTTGCCTTCATTTACTAGGAACGGATGGATCAACTGAACTTGCATAGGCCAAACGAGTAGGTCAAGCGAAATCGGATCGAACTGAGCACGATCCGATTCCGCTTGGCCGGTCAGCATACTGGACCGCCAGGTCACGGCGTGTCGATCAACTGTGCCAGTTGGTCGCGCATGGCGGGATCGGTTTCGGTTGCCAAAATACTGCGCAGGATCGGCTCGTAGAACCGGCCGTGTTGTTTCAACTCGTTGCGCGCCGCTTGGCGGACCAGTTCCGAAGTCGAACGAAGCAACGTAACTTGACGGCGCACATCGCCTTCCATTTGCGGCGTGATGACTTCGGCACGGCCAACGAGCACGCGGACGATCTCTTTGGTGGGCACGTCGATACGAAGCGGAAGTATTCGATCGGTCGTTGCGCGCGGCAGAACGTAGAACACACGCAACCCTTCCTCGAACCAACTGTCCTTCCAGGTCGCGACCATCGATCGGGCCTCTTTCGGATACAGACCCTGCGCGATCAAGACTCGTTCAAGCTCCGCATAGACTTGATCCAATGAATTGGTCAGTTGCGGTCGATCGACCGCGGTAGGACCGTTGACCTCGTCGACGAATTTGAACCCGATGCGGCCCCCCCGATTCTCGAATAACAAAACATTGATCAACCCCGGAGCGGATTTCTGCTTGCTGTCCAGATTCTGTCCTTTCATGCTCAGCAACACCGAATCGCCGTTAAGCTTTACATTCAGCGGCAAGTCAAAGTTACCAATGCCGCGGTAGAAGAGAAACTTCTCGGTCTCGATCTTGGTCTTGTCCGCATTGCAGACTTGAATCGGCACCGCGTCCGTCGCGCGCGCCGGGTAGTAGTGACTATAGGCCGCTTCGCGCAGGAAATTCTCGCTTGCGTTAGGCATCAACTTGATCTTTCCCCAGGTGATCCCGTCGTGAAAGCGACCGGTGCTATCGGGAAGGTAATTATTATTGACGATACCGGCTTGCGGATACCACTCGGTGATCTTACCCTCAGGGAAATTGACACTTACGTCGATCTCCATCTCTTTTTTGGTATAAAAATAGATGACCGGTGTTTCCATCCGGATGCGAGCAATTTCCCCCTTTCCAGAAAACCCGCGCGTACCGCGATACCCACCCTCGCCGTTCATCGTGTAGACAAATTTCGGCAGATCGGTCGCGCCATTCAAAGGCCGCCAATCAAGCGCCACACCGTCCTGGCCCGCAATGGACGTAAACGTTCCCCATTCGTGGACCACCAGATCGGATTCCTTGGCCAGGGTGGTACCTCCCTTGGGCGGGTACTGTCCCGAGAGAAGCGCCGCCAAGATCAAACTACCTGCAAATAATATTCGCTTCATTTTTTTCTCCTTACGTTGGGGGGAGAGAGCACAGCTCACGCCGAGGATGGCCGCCATCCGTTGTACCACCGCTTCAGTTGTGGCTGTGATTAGTTAAAGTTATCCGAACCAGACCTGTTCCATTGCCAGGCGCCACGCCTCAAGCATCTTCTTGTCCAGGCTCATCACGCCTTCGCGAGTAACGCCGTCGGGTAGCGGAACGAACCTGATCATTTCCGCAAATATCTTTTCGCGATCGCCGGCATTCACACGCGGCAGCAAATGCCAAAGGGTCAAGGTGTCTTCGGCGCCGGTGTCTTTCAGCAGGATCGCCAAACTGGCCGCGCCACCGTTCTCGAAATCGAACTTCTTCAACGCCTCCTCGAACGCCGGCGTCGCGCCGTCAAAGTAAGGCGTACCCAGCCCCTTCCCTTTCCGCGTCAAGCAGAACGCACCGGCCGGAACGATCGACTCGCGCCCATCGCGTTCCAACGAAACGTATCCCCCGGTTACATGCAATTTACTATTACCGCTGGCGTCCACGTCCAAGGTGTATTCACAACCCAGATCGACCGCGACCGCCGATGGCGTATCGACGATAAAAAGCCGCGGCGGCGCTAAGATCTTCGCGTGCAGCGATCCACGCTCGAGCGACAATCGATGTTCCGTCGCGCTGGTGTTGACCAATCGCACGCGCGAGTTGGGCGCGACCTCGACCTGACCGATCGCAGCCACCTCGATACGGGCGCGCGAGCCGGCATCCGTGACCAACACTTGGCCAACAACGAGTTTGTCGCCCGCCACTGCCCCACCGACCGTGGGCGCACCGCTCATTGTTTCCACCGAAAATGAACCTGACGCAACCGCAACGGTTGTTGGCCCAACGGGGGGGCGGAGAGGCGCCGCCGGCACTTCTCGTACCCTGGTCACACTTGGAGCCGAAACTGTTGGGCTTGGGCTTACCGGTGCGACGGGCGTCGGATATCCCGGTGTCACCGAAGGCCCCGGAGATGTTGGCTGTGGCGCTGCGGCAGCAACAACTGACGGTGCGGGGTTGACCGCCACCTGCGCAGAACGGGTCCGAAGCCAACCAAAATAGATCACTGACGCCACCAGTACCAAGATCGCCAGGGCCGACACCGGCGCCAAAATTCTAAGATCCAACCACGTCGACCCGCGGCGCGGCGCGGCCAGGGCTGCTTCTACCCCATTCCAAGTATCGGCCGGCGCTTCAGCGCGCTTCAACGTTCCGCCTAAGGCAGCAACCAGTTTGATCGAGTCGTGCTGGTCCCGGCACGATTCGCACTGCAAGATATGGGCAGCGATCAAAGCCCGGCGCTCGAGCGCCGATTCATTGTTGATATAGGCTGACAGTTCGTTTTGGTAATGCGTTTCGCTCATCTTCTTACTTTGTCTACTGCTTCAAACCTGGTCTTTCAAATGTCCCAGCTTTTCCGCCATCATCTTGTGCCCCCGATGTATTCGCGACGACACGGTGCCAACCGAACACTGCAAGACCTCGGCGATCTCTTGGTAGGACAGATCCTCGACATATTTCAGAACCAGCGGCAACCGGAATTTCGGTTTCAAGGTTTTCAAAGCCCGCTGCACCTCGTCCGCAACCTGTTCGCTCTGCAGGCGTTTATCTGCATTCTGCTTTACCCGTGGTTCGAAACTGCCAAACAATTCGCCGAAATTCAGGAACCGCCGCAATCTGCGCGTCTCGTCCACGCAGGCGTTCACGGTGATCCGGTAGATCCAAGTGGCGAACTCCGCGTCGCCGCGAAAGGCATCCAATCGGGTCAACAATTTAAGAAAGACCTGTTGCGTAATGTCCTGGGCCAGCGCCTGGTTGCCACCAAAGAAATTAAGCGCAACCGAATAGACCCGCTTCTGATGCAAGACGAAAAGAGACCGCATCGCCTCGCGATTGCCAAAACGGCACTCCGCCAGCAGTTCTGGTCCGATCGACTTTTCCGTCATCAATGCGGTGCGCTCCATCTCATCCCTAGGTCGCCAGTTTGCCAGTCGTACTCGGAGCGATCACAAAATTCGAAAGTGACCTTGTCCTTGGAATAGAGCATGCCAAGCTCTGATGCGTTGCCCTAATTAGAACGGGCCAACCACTACTTACTGCCACCTCTATACTTTCCATAGTTGGATATCACGAACAGCGCGACCGATTTTGTTCGCATCGGACGCCAAACGCACGATCGGGTCGAATCCGCCCTTTTTACCGGCCAATTCCCGTTCACGCGGTTGGATGAACTTGTCGCCTTCGAACAAAATGGAATCGAGCCAATCTTCGCGGAGGTCCGACGTCGTCACGGTCATGTGAACATGCGCGGCAATCGTCGTGTCCGGATACGACTCCGGGCGGATGCTGGAAAACTCGTAACGCCCGTTTTCGTCCGTCAACATCCAGCCGCGAAAACGGCCGTGCCGATGTTCGCCCTTGACGCCATAATGACCGTGGATGTCGGTGTGATAGAGATAGATCAATGTGTTCGGTGCCGGCGTCCGTCCATCCGGCTGAAAAACGGTGCCGGAAATGATCATCCGCTCGCCCGCTTCGGACTCCGATGCCAACGACGTTCGCCAGGAAACATTCGCGGGTGCATCTTTCGCGCCCGACCAACTCGCGTCTGTCGTATTGGCATTCTTCTTTATTCGGTCAAGAACATCGCCGGAGGCTGACGGTCGTGCCAAACTTGCCCAATTGCATCCCGACAGTAACGGAAGCGCGGC
>JBDSEC010000599.1:0-8976 GCA_039920205.1 Pyrinomonadaceae bacterium | reverse complement strand
AACGATCAGGGCCGGCGCGTGACGTTGTTCGATCCGTACGAGCGACCGGAACCAGAAGAGTTACCTTCGCCGGCGCCGTAAACGGTGAAAACCAAATTTCCATGACAACTACCCTCTCCATTCTTGGCTCGACCGGGTCGATCGGCTGCAACACTTTGCGCGTCGTCGATTGGTTGGGTGTGGATAAATTCAAGGTCGTGGCGTTAGGGGCGGGCCGCAATCTAGAGGTGTTAGCCGATCAGATCGAACGCTACCGGCCCGAACTGGTTGGGGTGGCCGACGATGATGCCGCGGATGATCTTTTGCGTTTGCTGGCTTCACGGAGCACCGGCGCACCCGCTTTGGCTGTCGGCGAAGCCGGATTGGTCGAGGTTGCCACGCATCGAGCGGTGCAGACGGTCGTGTCGGCAACCGTGGGCGCGGTCGGATTTGTTCCAACCTTGCGCGCCTTGGAAGCCGGGAAGCGCGTCGCCCTGGCCAACAAAGAGACCTTGGTGATGGCGGGCGAGTTGATGACCCGTGCGGCGATGAAGTCGGGCGCCGAGATCTTACCGGTCGATTCGGAACACAATGCATTGCATCAATGCTTACGCGGCGAACAAAAAAAGGAAGTACGCCGGTTGATCCTGACCGCGTCGGGCGGACCGTTCCGCACCAAGTCGAAGGCCGAGATCGAGCGCGCTACGGTGGCGGAAGCCCTGTCGCATCCGACCTGGCGCATGGGCGACAAGATCACCATCGATTCCGCGACCTTGATGAATAAGGGTCTGGAAGTGATCGAAGCCCATTGGCTATTTGGATTTGACGCCGGCGACATCGAAGTTGTAGTTCACCCGGAATCGGTGCTTCATTCCATGATCGAATTGGTTGACGGTTCCGTGATCGCGCAGATGGGAGTGACCGATATGCGGCACGCGATCCAATATGCGTTGACCTATCCGGATCGAGCCGCGACCGAACTGCCGCCGTTGGATCTCGCCCGGCTTTCGACCCTTCATTTCGAAGCACCGGATTTTGAGAAATTCCCGTGCCTGGCGTTGGCTTATCGCGCCCTCAAAACCGGTGGCACCTTGCCTGCCGCGATGAACGCCGCCAACGAGGTCGCAGTACGTGCCTTCCTTGACGAACGAATTGGTCTGGCTGACATTCCGCGCGTGATCGAAGGCGTGATGGATGGTCATGTCGCAGCCCCGGTTAAGGAGTTGAGCAATGTGTTGGATGCTGATTCTGCGGCGCGGGCGCAGGCGGAAGCGGCCGTTCAGCAGATCGCGGAGGTGCGCTTGGCCGCCGCCCCGGTTAACGCCTAACCCCTTTATTTCGTCTTACTCTTCACTGTTCCCGAGGTTTGCTCCGAATATCGTTTGACGCACCCCTATCGCCTTCCGTAAACTCGATAGATTAGGGGTGCAACCTGCGTTCGGGGCGGTGCCCTCTAAATCAGTTCGGCCTGGGGGCCGACACACTATTGTTCGTACTGAAAGAGTTACTGATGACGTATTGGATAATCTCGGGATTGGCGTTCGTCTTCGTTTTGGGCTCCGTCGTCGTGTTGCACGAATTTGGCCATTTTATTGTGGCGAAGTTGTTTAAGATTCGCGTCGAAACCTTTTCCGTGGGTTTTGGACCTCGGCTCTTTGGATTTCGTTTAGGCACGACCGATTATCGCGTGTCCGCAATACCCTTAGGCGGTTATGTGAAGCTGGGCGGAGATGAATCTAACGCTGCGATCGAGGGCGCGGGCAGTGATGACATTCCCGCGGCTGAACGATTTAGCTTGCGGCCTGGTTATCAACGGATCATGGTGGCCTTGGGAGGGCCCGTGGCCAATGTTTTAACCGCGCTGGCCGTCCCGTTCATGGTCGCGTTGCTTTACGGTATCTCGGTAGCGCCGAGTTCTCCGGTGGTAAGCCAAACGCTGAAAGAAAGTGCCGCCGCCGAAGCCGGAATTCTACCGGGTGACCGCATCGTATCGATGAACGGCATCGAGAATCCGACCTGGGACGACATAAATGACGCGGCTATCTTAGTTACCACGCCGCCGACTCAGATACCGGTAATAATTGAACGCAACGGCCAACGCATTCCGCTTACCGTAACTCCAAAGACGATCAAGATCGGTAATGACGAGATCGGCGAATTGGGCATTATTCCCGATTACGGAATGGTACCGGTGATCGTGGGCGCGGTGCAGCCCGGAAAGCCAGGCGCCGCCGCGGGCATCCAGCCGGGTGACCGCATCATTGCGATCAATGGTGAACAACTACGCAACTCGACGCAGGCCACGCAATTGATCCGCGGTAGCCAAACGGCGGAGGTCAAACTTACCGTTGAGCGCAACGGACAGAAGTTGGATATCCAGTCGGGTCTGGTCAAGGTCAAGGACGATAATGGCCACGAAGTCAGCCAAGTCGGCGTTAATCTTAAGGATGATCTACCGCGTACGCGCGTAGGCGTTCCGACCGCCATGTCATTTGCGGTGGGCGAAAATATCCGCATCGTGAAATTGACCGGCAAGGCGCTGGGGCAGGTGTTTACCGGACAACGCAAAGCCCGCGATACCGTGGCAGGCCCGATCGGCATAGCGACCTACGCCGCTCAGGCGGCGAGCCTCGGGTTTGGAGCGGTGATCACCTTGATCGCCGGTTTGAGCTTGAGCCTCGGCATCTTTAACTTGTTGCCCATTCCGGTTTTGGACGGCGGCGCGATCTTCATGATCCTGTTAGAAGGCGTGCTGGGTTGGGTTGGTTTGAAGATGACCGTGACCATCCGCGAGCGAATTCAACAAGTTGGCTTTGTGCTCTTGCTGCTGCTAATGGGTTTCGTCATTACTAACGACATAATCAAGAAGGCGGTCGATAGCCGTAGCGCGGCTCCGCCGCCGGCCGCGGCACCCAGTCCCGCGCCGGCTTCCCCGAAATAGGATCGAATGAAACTGACCAAAGGCGTAAAAGTTAAGCATCTCCAGATCGGCGGCGGCGCGCCGGTCGTGGTCCAATCCATGACCAAGACCGACACAACCGATGTCGGCGCGACGGTCAACCAGATCGAAGAGATGGTTCGGGCCGGTTGCGAATTGGTGCGTCTGGCCGTGGTGGATAACGACGCCGCGATCGCGTTGAAAGAGATCCGCAAGCGGGTTCCGGATGTAGCCTTGGTGGCGGATATTCATTTTCATTACAAGCTGGCATTGATGGCGCTGGACGCGGGTGTGGATAAATTGCGCTTGAATCCAGGCAATATCGGTGCGCATGAACGGGTACGCGAAGTCGTCCGCGCCGCACAAGCGCAGAAGGTGCCGATCCGGATCGGCGTCAACGGCGGTTCGCTGGAAAAAGATCTGCTGAAGCAGTTCGGGACCGCTACGCCCGAGGCGATGGTTGAATCGGCCATGCGCCACATACGCATTCTGGAAGACCTGGACTTTACCGACATCATCATTTCGCTGAAGGCGTCAGATGTTAAGCGAACGGTCGCGGCGTACCGGTTGCTGTCTGCGATAGTCGATTATCCGATGCATTTGGGCGTGACCGAGGCCGGTACTTCATTCAGCGGTTCGATAAAATCTGCGATCGGTTTGGGAATCTTGCTGGCCGAAGGCATCGGCGATACCATCCGCGTTTCGTTGGCCGCCGAACCGCAAGAAGAAGTCCGCGTCGCGTGGGAAATATTGCGTTCGCTGGAATTGCGTCAGCGGGGCGTAACGGTGGTTGCTTGTCCGACCTGCGGCCGTTTGGATGTGGATAACTTTGTCGGCATCGTGACCGAGATCGAACGCCGATTACAGCATATTCAGGAGCCGCTGCATCTTTCCGTTATGGGTTGTGCGGTCAATGGTCCGGGTGAGGCGCATGATTCGCAATTGGGAATTACCTTTGGGCGCGGCGTCGGAATGATCTACAAGGACGGCGTTCCGATGCGCAAAGTTGCCGGTGAAGATATTGTCGAAGCTTTCGTTCTGGAAGCCGAACGCCTGGTCGCCGAAGGCGCCACGGCGGAATCGACGATCAACGAACCGCAGTTGGTGAGTATCGGCTGAGGGGAGCGAAGTGATCAGAGGTTAGAGGTCAGAGATTAGTTTCGGCAGGTCGTGACTTAGCTCCGTCGGAGTGAAATATTTGTAGTCACGAGGTTACCCAAGAACCTTACAGCTCCGTAGCTTCGGAATGTTTAGTTGATGAACATTTCGCTCCTGCGGAGCTTTGATCATTCTAGGGTGTACGTTTAACTATAAGTATTTCGCTCCCGTGGAGCTAGGATTTGTGTGTGGGGAACGTAGTTTATTCTTGCAAAAACTAACAAGATGGGGTGCGTAGTTTCTTACTAACCTCTAACCTCTAATCTCTAACTGCTAACCCCTGCCCTCTGACCTCTAACCTCTGCGCCTACGGCGCTAAAAGATTCAGCGGATAGACCGGGATATTCCTCAATACCCAGAACCCGATCAAGATATAGAGCATCGCCCAGATGATCGGAACCGGGATCCAGACCCTAGGTAGCGCGCGTCCGCGGATCGCAACCAGGGCGTACGAGACGAACAACCAGGCCAGAATTGGCAGCGTCATCACCATCAACAGGTTATACCCGGCCGCGCCGGCGACATCGCCATTGAATAACGCGTGCAGACCGCGGGTCGTACCACAACCTGGGCAATAGCAACCGGTGATCAGAAAGAACGGGCATTTGGGGAAGAACCCCGCGGTCACCGGATTGAAGTGTTGAATGATGAACGCGCCGACTACGGCGCCCGTCACGCCAATGGCCGCCAACATTCGCTCGGCCATTGCGGCCGGGGGACGGGGAGTAAAATAATCACGAAAGGCTGCGCTCATGCCGCCACCATCATACTCAAAAATAGTGCGTCGGAGGCAACCTTGCGATTAACATTTACTTTCAACTGACCCCGAAGCGCTTCGATCTGTTGGATCCATTTGGAAACCACGGTACGGTCGATCTGCCGGGCGATCGATTGGATCCGCGGGCGAACATCTTCATTCACTAGTGATCCGTCCGATCCATCCAAGAGTGCGTGCAGCACATCGACCGCCAAGGTTTCTAAAACATCCAGATGCGATTCGTAATCGTCCTTGCGTTTAGGGTCACAAATCTCTTCGGCCACGCGCAACACCCGTGCGCGGTCCGGGGTCACCGAAACAGCAGTCAGGGCATCAAGCATCAGATCTCGTTGGGAGCGGTATTGGTCCAGATCCAGCGAACGGGCGCGGCCCAAACTGCCGGCGGCGATGCCGGATAGCAGCGTCGCATCGGCGGGTGACAAGTTTGCGGTAGCGACGAGATCAGCTCTGATCTCTTCGCGCGCAATGGGGGTAAACCGCACCATCTGGCTGCGCGAACGGATCGTGACCAGTAATGACGCCGGCCGTGAGGTAATTAAAATTATGCGCGTAGTCGGCGTGGGCTCTTCCAAAGTCTTGAGCAGCGCGTTCGAAGCTTGCTCTTGCATGAGGTGCGCATCGTCAACTAGGAAGTATCGCGCGCGGCCCTCGACCGGTCGGTATTGAGCTTCACGTTCGAGGTCACGGATCTGGTCAACGCGAATACTCCTGAGGATAGCTTGGGCAATGACTACGTCCGAATGATCTGTGCGGGTCAGCTTTTTATCTGCATCTTTGTCCGAATTGGATGGCGGGTTGGTGGCCATGACGCGGACGCAGGCCGCACAAACATCGCACGCCTCGCCGTCGCGCAGATCTCGGCATACCGCGGCCTTGGCTAATTGCAACGCGAATAGTCGCTTGCCGACCCCCTCGGGTCCGGCAAAAAGTAGTGCGCCGGGAACACTCTGTCGCTGCAGCATCCGCCGCAACAATTCCTTAACGCGTGAATTTCCCACTAATGAATCGAACATATGCTTTGAGGAATTCTATCAGGAGGTAGCGGGTATCGGGTAGTCGGTAGACTGACGCAAACGGGTGCATTAAAACGTGCGAGTTGGTCGAAAGTTCGCGTGAGTTCGTAGCCCCGCCTTCAGGCGGAATCGTTCCAAACCTGCACGTTCAATTTAGTGGGATGTTAACGCTACAATTCCACCTGAAGGCTACAATCGCCGGCCCAAAAACTACTGGCTACCTTCTTACGGTTTCGTCACCCCGCCGTTCTCCAAACCCGTGTAAACCTCCGGGTTATAGAGCCCCAACCACGGATCTGCTTTCGGCGTCAGGAACAGCTTCGAATAGACTCGCTCGTTCAGCGTTTCCAGATCGACATAGCCGCCGTCGGCCACATACCACGCGTGCATTTGCGAGCGCAGCGTGTATTCGTTCCGCACGGTGTCTAGCGCGATGTTGGCTTGGAATTTGCGCACGGCGGCATCCAACGTATCGCGCTCGGCCCCGGTCAATTCGCCGGTTCGGTTTGGAAACAGTTCGCGCTGCATTAAACGTTGCGAGTTCTGGTCCAGCGACGCGTTACCCAAATGGCGGCTGGCGATTCGGTTCCAGGCCGTCAGGTCGGTCAGACTCTCCAACCGGCGGGTGTCGGCGGTGATCGATTTCAACATGTCGAATTCGACCACGGCCTTGGTTACCGCTACTGGGGCGGCATCAACCGCGCCGGGCCGGGCGAGCGGAATGGCCGAGCCTTCGGCCCGCGGCTTCGCGCCGATCGCGGCCAGGTCTGCTTCCCAGGCGGCGGAAGTTTCGCGCATCCGCATCCGATGATATTCGTTCAGCTGCGCAAACCGCTGGTCCGCGTTCTTGCCGTTCAGGCTTCGCACCAAGGCCGCCGCGCGAACCAGTTCAGGCAGGAAGGCGCCGGGACCGTAGAGACCGGGCAGGGCATCTACGGGATGGCCAGCTTGATCCAAAATGTAGTGAATGCTGTTCCCGGTAATGGTGCGCTCCAACTTGCGCCCGTCGCCATAGTCGATGACGATCCGCGGCGCTGCGCGTTCCGATCTCCAATGCAATATGTAATTAGCACGCAGATATTCGGCGACCGCCGGATTGGCATATAACACAGTGCGGAAGAATCGGCTGTTGGCGCAACTGAATTCATCGGTCAGATCGCCTAAGAGCCGCAAGGAAAGGATCGGGCGGTTCGTGGCACGGGCCGCGGCCTTGGCTTGCTCCAGATCGGTGTACCAGTAAAGGTGGGCGCTGTACGAATTACGCTGCTGTCCGACGGCGTCCAGCGCCGCGGCGATCCGCTCCCACCGCGCAGAATTTATATCCGGGTTGCCGGCTAGGTGGCTCTGGATCTCGGCCGCGTATTGGGTAAACAGGGCATCCAGTCCCGCCGGTCCCAGTTTTCGCAATTCCGGGACGGCGGCGGCGGCTTCGGCCGAATTCTCGGAAACGGCCCGCACCGCCAACGGTTCGCCCGCGCCGGCCCAGGTCGGGATCGAACAGGTCAGCAAAAATGCCGCCGCTACGAAAAATAGGCTGAATTTACGCATAATCGGGACCTCCAACAAAAAAGACGCTCGGTTTAGACAAAAATTGCCCTGGGTAGACATTGATTGAATGCGTGGCGGTAGGGAAACTTGCAGGGAAAAATTGAAGTCACTACCGGGAGCGCGGGCGACCCGCCCGCTGGTGGGGAGTCACAACGACCGGCGAAAGCCTTCATCGTGGACTGAGGGCTTTCGGTTAGAATGCCTCCTCCTAACCAGCGGGCGGGTCGCCCGCGCTCCCGCCGGCGGCTTGCCCGCAAAATTCGAATTAAGATCTTCATCCGAAAAAAACTCGTGCAAACCATTAATCGTTTGCGCTAGAATGAAATAGATGTTGCGCCCCCCTTAGCGCGACCAGTCTGTCCCAACCGTGCTTTCGCGCGCTTTTTTCCAATTATTCGAAGGAGTTCCCGATCATCATGGCTGAAAGCCTGCCTAACTTGCTGGGCGTAATGTCGCAACAAAGTGCCCTAGAACTGCGGTTAGAGCCGGGCGTACCCGTAATGCTCGTAACCGCTTCGGGCAACCACAATATTTCGTCGGCGCCTATGACGACGGGCGAGATCGGCGCCATGGTGCTGCCGCTGATCGACGAGAATGTCCGCAAAACTCTTTCAACGTCACCCGAGGCTCAGTTTACCTACACCTCTCCTGGGATCGGGGAATTTAATGTTCTGGCACGCAAAAGTCCCAAGGGTCTGATCATAAGCTTCACCCCCGGCGGTCAGGACAGCGCACCCGCATCCGCACCGGTGCCATCCAACGGACGCGGCAATGGTGGCAGCATTGCCGGCGCTCCAGTTTCGCCCAATTACGTGCCGGAATTGGTCCCCGTGCCCATGATCCAAAATCCGTCCGGTTCATTGAACCAAGGGCAACCGGTTTCACGCGTCGTCGTACCGC
Source organism: Pyrinomonadaceae bacterium (assembly GCA_039920205.1). Lineage (GTDB taxonomy): Bacteria > Acidobacteriota > Blastocatellia > Pyrinomonadales > Pyrinomonadaceae > JBDSEC01. Next base: position 662 of record JBDSEC010000599.1, on the reverse strand, counting down.
CGCGCTCCATGAACCTTGACACTCGAAAAATGGATGTTCTGTTACGCGCGATGGCCGATGGCGGTGGTTCCGATCTGCATTTGAGCGTAAGCATGCCGCCCCTTATGCGCAAAGACGGACAGATCGTCGAACTCGGGCCGGGCGTTACGGCCTTGACTGCCGACACGATGCGGCCACTGCTGCTCTCGATCATACCGCAATCAAACCGCGAAGAGTTCGAGCGGCGGCATGATACTGACTTTGCCTATGAGATCGCCGGATTGGCCCGCTTCCGCTGCAATATCTTCATGGATCGTAAGGGGATGGGCGGCGTTTTTCGCGTCATTCCCAGCAGCATTTTGACCGCGGAAAAGTTGGGACTGTCGCCGGCAATATTGAACCTCTGCAAATTGAACAAGGGTTTAGTAGTCGTAACGGGACCGACCGGTTCGGGCAAATCGACGACCTTGTGCGCGATGGTAGATTACATCAACAATACGCGCGCCGATCATTTGATCACCATCGAAGACCCGATCGAATTCGTGCATGAGAACAAGAAGTGTTTGGTCAACCAGCGCGAAGTTCACAACCACACGGAATCGTTCAAGGATGCGTTACGCGCGGCCTTGCGCGAGGATCCGGACATCGTCTTGGTCGGTGAAATGCGCGACCTGGAAACCATC
>JBDSEC010000598.1:0-5428 GCA_039920205.1 Pyrinomonadaceae bacterium | reverse complement strand
CTCCCCCCAACCCCCTCTCCCAAAAAAGGGGAGAGGGGGAGCAAGAAGAAAACCGGCACACCGTTCGGTTGCGGCCCGTCAGGACTCTCTCTGTGACCTCTGTGGCTAAAAATTCTTTCGTAAAACTTCATTCAAACAGGGCGCGCGAACAGCACCGTCTCTTCCTGATGGATCGTGAAATGATCCAGATAAAATTCGTAGCCCAAATTCAATTCGTGCAAGTATTTCGGGATCGTAATAAAGTCATCCCATTTATGATAGACCGCGATCGCCAGCTTAGGCCGAAATTTGCGCAACGTCTGTTCCGCGCCGCGCAAGGCCTGTGGTTCCGCGCCCTCGATGTCCATCTTGAGCAGATCAACCCGGTTCAACGAATTCTCGTTGACAAAATCGTCTACCGTGATCGTTTGGGCCACCGGACCAGAGCCCGGAAGCGCCGAGCGGCTCAAGGCAGTGCCGGGCCCGCGGTCTTCATAGACGAGCGGCTCGCCCGACCGGTCCCACACCGCTTTTGGGATAACCGTGATACGGGGCTCTAACGCGGGGGTAAGCGCTAGGTTCTTAGCAAAGATCTCTAGGTTGGCCGGCGTAAATTCAAAACAAAACACGTGGCCATTTGGACCCGCCTGATGGGCGAAATAGAGTGCGCTGTCGCCCCAACATCCACCCGCATCGATCACCGTGTCGCCCGGTTGGACCGCGATCCGCACGCCTCCCTTATCATACCGATACTGCTCTAAAAGAAACGTATCCAGGATATTCAACCGATGGGCGTGAAGGGTTATGGGCAGGGCCAACGGGCTAAGGTCGTAAAGATCCAAATTCCAATCGTTCACCGCCAGCGGGATCGTGTTTTTCTGCCGAAGCAGATCGCCGTCAACGCGGGCGACCGCCCGCCAAAACTCGGGCGTATTCTGCGGTAGCTTGATCCGGTCCGGACCCAGTACGCTGAAGGCCAGCAGCTTTACCGCCTGCCGGCGCGAAGGTTCGTCACCCAACCTGCGATAGAAATCGCTGAAGGCGGAATTGGCCGAAAGTATGCGGGTCAGTTTTTGCGCGATCTCGGCCGGTTGATTCCCGTTGGCATAAACGAATCCGCGCGCCGCCGCGGTCCGCACCAGCCTCTCTTTTAGCCAGCCTTTGGTTTTAAGCCACGACCCGGCTGGTCGCGGCGGAAAGCGAATGAGATCGGTGTTGTTCGTCTGGGTTTGAAAACAGCCAGCGATCACCTCGGTCACAAAAGTGGCGAGGAATTCATTCTCGTTTGCTGTTTCATTCATCAGATCCGCCTAGCGCGACACCAGATCGCTATTGCCCCAGCAACTCGGTCTCCCAGCACAAATTGGGCCGCACCACACCGGGCCAACCGCCGTGCCAGCCACCACGCATTTCCGGCGCATCGTGTACGTCGAAAACCAAAATATCTTCATGCCGATAAACCAGCGTGCCCTCGTCACGCACCACTAACAATTCGACTCGGTGCCTGCCTTCGTTCAACAGATCGCCGGGAACGTGACACCGGCTTTGAAATAATCCGGTGGGAAACCCCCGCCCGTGCCATTTTGGTTCGTGCAACGACGCCGACGCGAACACCAGCGTACCCTGTTCATTGTAGAGTTGCACCGTCAGATTCAGCTTCGCTTCCGCCAATAAATTCCAAAACACAAATTCCAGTAGAAACGGTGTGCGGATGTTCAACTCGCCTGCCTCGGCCCCGCCGTCGGTGCGCAGCCGCGCGCGGTGAAGGCGCACCTGGTCATTTCCGGGCGCGGTTTCGGCATCGTCCCACACCTGCTCGGCCAGCGATTCGCTCGCCTGTTTCAAATAACCCGAGACCACGGTTTCGGTCGCGCCGTTGGCCACGATCTCGCCCCGGTGGAGCAATAACGCGCGGGTGCAAAGGCTCAGGACCGCGGCCAGATTATGACTGACGAACAACACCGTACGGCCTTCGCGCGCGACATCACCGATCTTGCCTAGGCATTTCTTCTGAAACTGCACATCGCCCACCGCCAGCACTTCATCCACGATCAAAATTTCCGGCTCCAAATGCGCGGCCACGGCAAAGGCCAACCGCAAATACATTCCGGTGGAGTAAAACTTGACCGGGGTGTCGATGAATTTGGCCACTTCGGCGAACGCCACGATCTCGTCAAATTTGCGCCGAACCTCGGCCCGCGGCATCCCCAAGATCGCGCCATTCAAATAGATATTATCTCGACCGCTTAATTCGGGGTGAAATCCCGTACCGACCTCGAGTAAACTGCCCACCCGCCCGCGCAACGCCACGCGCCCGGTAGTAGGTTCGGTAATACGCGAGAGGACTTTCAGCAACGTAGATTTGCCCGCACCGTTATTGCCGATAACGCCGATCACCTCGCCCTGCTCGACCTGGAAATTTATCCCTTTGAGTGCCCATAAAGTATTTTCCGTCGCTCCCGCTCGCCGTTGAAACGGCGCGCGTACCGCGCCGGACAAGGATTCGCGTAGCGTCGAGTACTGGGCCCGCAAGGCGCCGATACGATATCGTTTACTCAGATTTTCGACCGTCACCACTGAATTCACTTGAACCGCTTCCCTAGACGATATCCGCGAAACTCTTTTCCATCCGGCGAAAGAAGAACGCGGCGAAGACCAGCGCGGCCGCGGTTAACAGCAACGAAATACCCAGCGCCGTCCAGTTGAACGGCCGCCCTAACAACGAGGAACGAAATCCTTCGATCACTCCCGTCAACGGGTTCAGATACAGCACCCACCGCCAATTCTTGACCAGGCTCAACGGATACAGTATCGGCGTCGCAAACATCCAGATCTGGACCAAGAACGGCAACGCATAGCGCACATCCCGATACTTTACGTTCAGGGCCGACATCACCATTCCGATACCCAGGGCCAACACGGCCGTCAACGCTATCAACGCGGGAAACAGCATGATCTGCCAGGTCGGCGCCACGCGATAGTAAACCATTAGCCCGGCCAGGATCACCGACGCGATCAGAAAATCGACCAACCCGGCCAACACCGCCGCACCGGGAATGATCATCCGCGGAAAGTAAACCTTCGTGATCAAATTCGAGCTACCGACTAAAGAATTTCCGCTGTTGGTAACGGCGTTCGAGAAGAAGGTCCACGGTAACAGCGCCGCGTAGCAAAAGATCGGATAAGGAATATTGTCCGAGGGGATCCCGGCAAAGCGGCCAAAGATCACGGTAAAGATCAACATCGTCAACAGGGGCTGCAAGATCGCCCACGCCGCGCCCAAAACCGTCTGTTTATATCGGACCTTGATATCACGCCAGGTCAGGAAATAGAGCAGTTCACGATAGGACCACAATTCGCCCAGATCCAGTCCCAACCAAGCCCTCCCGGGTTCGATGACGACCAACGGACGCCGATCACTATCGGGAGGCGACAATTCGACACCGGTGGCTTCCAGGGTTTGATCGAGCGGTGATCTCATGTGATTCGCGGGACGACGAGCAAGTGTATCCGCGCGGCTGTTAAAGCGTCAACCAAGTGAAAATTTAGGACATAACGTCTGCGAAGCGAGAATTTAGGCGGTAGGGGCGCTAGGCCAGCGGATTGGCCACCCAATGAGCGGCGATCGCTTTGCCTCGCGGGGCTTTGCGGGGCCTGCGCGAGCGAAAATCACGGGCGAATTCTTCCAGCCGGGTTCAGCCGGCTTTCCGCGCTTCGCGGCGATTTGCCCCGTCGTTAACGACGGGGTTAGTGACCACGAAGGTCAAAGGGCGTTTCAACGTCCTTAACCGTCTGCCGCTTTAGCCGTTTGACCCCGCCCGGACGGTTGCTAAAGCCAAGAGAGAAGGACGTTGAAACGCCCTCGGATCGCTTTCTAACCGTACCCCGCCGTCAACGGCGGGGCAAATCGCCCTTCGGGATGGCCCCCTAGAAGGAGGCTGAAGAGGTTGTCGCCCGATTCACGTAGCTTGGTGCGGGAACCCACACCGGCGCCGATCTCTTTGCCGAAGGGCAGATAGTCGTGCCGCGACAGCACGCCGCCGCCATTGTCCGTGACGACGCTGGTCGATCCCTGGTAATTGTTGGTGACGTATTGAATATTCGCAGTGGTGGGTGCGGTCAGTTGGGCATATTCTGCCGTGAGTTTGCCGTCAGCATCATAAACCAGGTCGAAGAGGTAGCCGGTAGTCAGTAGTCGGTAGCCAGTAGAAGATCGCCGTTTTGTCTGGTTTGCATAAACAACCCCAACTTTTCTCGGCATTAAATTGAACGGGCGCAACGAACCCGTCACGCGTTATCCATTATCCATTGTCCATTTCGTTATTGCGTCTTATCCGTAAAGCAAATTGCGGAACCGCGGGTCCGCAGTGATATTTCCCGCCGCGTCATAGGTCACGCCCGAGGTGTATCGATTATTCGTCTTGCTGATGTCCCCATCTTCGACCCACTTCTGAGTGATGGTGGTGTTGCCGGTATTCGCGTCCTCTTCTTGCATGCGATTGCCGAAAACGTCGCAGGAACAATTCAACTTTAGCCAATAATAACCAGCCGGACTGTGTCTAAGTCCACTGAGACGTGAACTAGGCTACTAGATCACGATGTCAATAGCACCGGTGTGAAGACTACGCTTCACGATCCATCCACCCCTTTTAATTTTTACGATTCCATTTAGGAGGTCCTTAAGACTGATCGCGGAGTATTTTTTTTCTTCTTTCAAGTATCGCTCCGTATACCAGACCCCGACCCCAGTCTCCGCTTCAACGTCATTTCGAGCTAGGAACGCTTGAACTTCAGGCAGGTGAATTAAATCAGACTTGATGTTCAACAATTTAGTACCGGCACCAAGCATAAATTCGCTTATATGTAGGTTCATCAAGTTCATAATTATTGAATCGCGGCCGCGAATGGGAAAGATTTCAATCATGTCATCGCTGATTGTCCATGAATAATTCTTCATCTGCCTAAATATATCGTTGAGGACATCTTCCAACCGGCCCGCCTTGTAATCGACAGTTATGAAATGCCCTTTTATTTTTGGAAACCCTAGGAAATCGTTACTTTTTGTTCCATCCGACCTTTGTTCCCCAGCACCTTCATACGGGACATTTACTTCAAACTGATAGTCATCATGTTTCTTATCAAGCATCGATTGTTCGAATCCAATTGACAAATCATAGTCAACGATTAAGCGGTTGAAGGCTTCGTAGATTGATTGATTCGCCAACTTGAGAGTGATCCGTTTATCCTTCAACTTCTTAGAAACTTAGTTGATAGGCACCAATTGATAGCCGAGAGCAAGTGCTTGTTTTTCCATTCCTTTATGGCGTCTTTCTTGATATTTCTGTTCGTAAGCAGCTTGCCCGAATTCGACGTAAGCCGTGCCGTTTTTAAGTAGGGAATAATAGAGTACGGCGATCTTGCGAGCGGTGGCGGTAATAGCTTGCGGGGT
>JBDSEC010000597.1:0-3396 GCA_039920205.1 Pyrinomonadaceae bacterium | reverse complement strand
CAGCGCGACTCGTTCGACGGGATCCTAGTATGGAAAGACCGCCGCGACGGCGGGCCGGGCCACCACCGCGCGCCGCAACTCTACTTTTTTAAGCAAACGTGAATGGGGATCTACCATTACATCGGTCGGGTTTCCCGCCAGGTCAAAAGTAAACGCCTGAACGCGTTGCGTAACATCAGCCAGGACGATTTGCGTGCCTTGGGCAGTGGTCACTTCGATCTCCAGCGGCAGCCGGAACGCCGCCGGTGACTTTGGATCGGCCTTCTGTTTTTGCTCCACCTCGACCGTTAGCTTTTCTTCGGTCGAATCGTAACGATAGTTGACGTCAAGCTCGGGATAACCCGCCTGATAGACCCACTGTTTGAAGAACCAATCCAAGTTGCGGCCGCTCACTTTTTCGAAGACCCGCTGCAGATCGGCTGACGTCACGTTAGCGTATTTGAATTCATTTAAATAGGCGGTCAACGCGCGCCAGAACACATCGTCGCCGACCGTTTCGCGCAACATATGTATGACCCAACCGCCTTTTTTATAGGTGGTCGCGTCAAACAACTCCATGCCGGTGCTGTAGTTCTTGTTTACCAATGGGTGCCGTTTTGAAGGCATGTCCTCGGCAAAGAGTTCTTTCTGGTCCTGCGTCAATTTAGCTAAGTAGGCCTCGTGCCCGCCTTCGCTTTCTTTAAAACTGGCTTCCATGAAGGTGGCGAGGCCTTCGTTCAGCCACAATTCGCTCCAATCCTTACAGGTGACCAGATCGCCAAACCAGGAATGCGATAGTTCGTGCGAGATCAGATCGTCCGCCCCGGCATCGGTGGCGGTTGGGTCAGAGTATAGAATTTCGGTATCCGCGTGGGTGGTTGCCGTGATGTTCTCCATCCCGCCAAATATAAAGCTGGCCACCATGGTCTGGGCGTAACGCTTGTATGGGTAGGGGATCTTCAACACCTTTTCGAACCAACGCATCATTGCTGGCGTCTTGGCAAAGACCCGCCGCGCCACCTCTTCGGTGCCGCGATAAGTGTTGTACTCGACGGCGATGTCGCCGTACTTGTCTTTGATCTGCGCGTAGTCACCAACGACCAGCGAGATCAAATAGGACGAAAATGGTTGGTCCATCGACCAATGAAACGTGCGCGTCCGGTCGGCGTTGTTAGCGACGTTGACCAAGATGCCGTTCGAAATGGCGATCTCGTTCGATGCCGTAGTGATGTACTGCTCGACGGTCGCCTTGTCGTCGGGGAAGTCATAGCACGGTAACCAGTAACGGTTCTCCTCGGCCTCGCCCTGGGTCCAGATCTGCGCGGGTTGCAACACGCCCGGGGGACCCTTGATGCCTGGAATGAAGTAAAGACCGCGATGCGGTTTGGCGTGATAGACGATCCTAACCGTGACCGATTCCGATGGATCAAATGGTTTGGGCAAACTGATCGACAGCCGGTTGGTGGTGACTCGCCACACCAGTGCCGTCGAGTCGGATTCAAGAACCACCGATTCGATCTTAAGCTCCGCGGCGTCCAGATCGACTGATTGGATCGACGCCTTCAACGCGCGCACGCGCACCGAAACGTCGCCAAACACCGTGCGGGTCTGCCGGTCAAATCGGGTGCGAATAACGTAATGTTCAACATCGAAGGTCCGCGCTGGGCGACGCGCGGCGGTGTTGAAAATATCAACTGATTCAGTGCCCGTTTGGGCCGAAACCAAGGTGGGACCGGCCCAACCGAACGCCACCAACAGGACGCTCAGCCCGACTCGTAACAACGATCTTTTATATGTCATTCACAGTATTCCACTTACTCGCAATCGGCGCTTCCACACGCCCGTTTTATCGCGAAGATCCTAACTATTTGATTGTGCCTTACGGGAGAGATTTCCGCCAACTTTGCCGTTAGTGTGACGAACCGCCGGCCGGAAAATTGCCATAAGCATCTACTCGTCCAAAAAGATTTTCTTGATAAACACGATCTGTCCCAGGTGATAGGCGTTGTGGTCGACGATCAACAATGCTTCGCGCAAAAGTGTTTGGCCTTGCCCATGCGGAAACGGCGCCAGCAGATCGGTCGATCCATCCGCGACCAAGTCACGCATAGTTTGTAGATCGGAGAGTATTTGCGAAAGAGAACTCGTCCATGATTCCGTCGTGCCCTTTATCTTCGGCCAATAGCCGCCGGGGAATTCCGGCGAGACGTGTTTCGGGTTTCGGCTGAACTCCAAAATATCCCACTGGGCTAGGCGCAGATGCTCCAACAGATCCCATGCCGAATGGGGCGAATTCTCGGGCCGCGTATTGATCCGGTCCGCCGGGAAATCCTTCACGCCGGATTCGATATCAATGTGAGCCGATTTGCCCGCGAGCAACTCCAAAACGTGTTTTCTCAATTCGTGTTGTTCGTTCATATGGGTGTAATCAAGAGTGTTACTAGACCGTTTGAATACTAAGCGCCGAAAAGCAAGGCGCGCATGACAGATCTGGCGCCCCTTCAGGGCGCTCGTATCCCCGGCCCCCGACCCCTAGTCCCCGACCCCGGCCGCTTCGGCCCAGCATCTGGCTAATTTCTTTCTGCGCCTTCAGCGCAAAAAAAATCAACGCCCGGTGCTCAGAATATAGCTTACCTTTAATGGCACTCGATCCATGGCGCGTTTAACTCCCGTGGTTTGAGGTAAGTCGAATCCGTCGTATATTAATAGCCTAATTTGTCCGCCGTCTTAATACGAGGAGCCGTAACTTGATGCAACATCGCGGCCATTTCGCGTTCTCGCGCAGCGTCTTACTGCCTATTCTAATCGTCCTGCTGAATACTTCAACGGCTATGACACAAAACAAACGCCCAATGCCACCGCCCGAATGGCGCACGCACGCAGAGATCTCCGATTACCGTCGCACACCCAGCTTTGACGAAACGGTCGAGTTTTCACGCCGGCTGGATGCCGCGTCGCCGCTGATCCAGTTCAAGAGCTTTGGCCAGAGCGGCGAGGGGCGTGCCCTGCCGTTGTTGATCGCCGCGACCGGCGAGACGTTTACCCCCGCGGCCGCGCGAAAGGCGAACAAGGCCGTGATCCTGATCCAAGCCTGCATCCATTCGGGTGAATCGGACGGCAAGGATGCCGGGTTCGCATTGTTCCGCGACATTGCGGTACTAAAGGCGTATCCGCATTTGTTGGATCATGTCGTGGTCGTGTTCATTCCGATCTACAACGCCGACGGGCACGAATGGGCCAGCCCCTACAACCGGATCAATCAGGACGGACCAGAGAACATGGGCTGGCGTGCGACCAGCACGAACCAAAACCTGAATCGGGATTACATGAAAGCAGACACGCCGGAAACGCGCGCGTGGTTGGGCTTGTTCAACGAATGGGATCCGGATCTGTTCATCGATTGCCATGTCACAGACG
>JBDSEC010000596.1:0-10162 GCA_039920205.1 Pyrinomonadaceae bacterium | reverse complement strand
GCGTACCGAATTAGGGACGAACCGTTTTTTGCGGAAGCGAGAAGTAAGCAGTGGGCAGCAGGACCGCGTGCGATCCGAAAACGGACTTCGCCCGGCACGAAGTCAGAACCGGGAACGGTAGTGACTGGGTCCTTCCCACTTTTAATTTTCCATTATCCATTATCCATTTTCCATTGATCTTCCGCCCGTCGACTGTCTACCGTCTACGTTTTACTGTCTACGATGGATTTAATGCTTTTTACGATTTTTACGATTTTCATGATTTTAATGGTTTGCACACGTGACCAATAATACGGGCCCGCAATGTGATGAAGCCGGTACCACCGGTGACAACAAGTGGGTCGAGGCATCAGTCGAGCATAGAGTTCCATCCACGACTACGCACTCGCAGCGACCCAGCCGCATTAGTTTGTTAAATTGAGACCTCGACTAAAAGGTGAACCCTTTCAGCATACAGAGCTACTTGCCGAAACAACGGATTTTGTTAACGGACTGAAATCTCTGGAGCAGCGTTGTCGGACGCATGATTTAGTTAGAGGAGTTAGGACCGCCTGAGACGTGCTAACGAACTGGGTTGTAGCTGGGCTTTTCTGCACTTCTGGCCCACATGCTTGTCCAGATCCTCCGACCGCCACACGGATCGATCACCACACGGGCGGCAGACAGAAGTCATGGCGGCTCAGCCCTCTATGTGCGGCGACGGCTCCGCTTCGCCTAAGAATCCCCTCGGTCCGTTTCGGGGCCACGCCACCGGCGGCGGCCTAGCCGCATTAAGTTGTTAAGGAGGGTTTTCTGAAAGGTGAAACCTTTCCGCACATAGGGCGGCGAAGCCGCGTGCACAGCAGAAGCAAGTGAGAACCCAGTCACTACCGTTCCCGGTTCTGACACGACCCGCTGCGGGGCCAAGAACCCGGCTGAAGCCGGTACTACAAACCTTGGGGAAGCATCTCTACGCCATTCGATTTACCAATCGCCGCGTTTCCGCTTATGCTAGGGGGCGATGCTCTACCTGTCTCAAGTTATTAATCGGCCGATCCGAGATCTGGATGGTGAACGCGTGGCCGCGATCAAGGACGTCATTGTCCGCCTGGGCGAAGACCATCCGGAGGTCACGGGTTTGGTCGCGCGTTACCGGCGGCGCGATTTCTTTCTGCCGCGTTGGCGCATCAGCGAATTCAGCGAGACCGGTGCGCGATTGAATTCAGACATCTTGGACCTGCGGCCATTCTCGCGGCGCGAGGGCGAGGTGTTACTCGCCCGGGACGTATTGGACAAGCAGTTGATCGATGTTGACGGCAAACGCGTCGTTCGCGTTAACGATGTGCAGATCCTGGAAGCTGCCGATGAGTGGCGCGTGACCGGCGCCGATGTAAGTTTAAAGGGTTTATGGCGGCGGCTGGCGCCGTCGGGTTTTTACGGCAGCGCCCGGCCCGTCGAAGTGCTGGATTGGGCGGACGTCGGATATTTGGCCACCGGCGCAACGGTGCAGTTGAAATCGAAACGTGACAAGCTTTCGCGTCTCCATCCGGTCGAGATCGCGCAACTGGCCGAATCCCTGGCCCCCTATCACCGCACCGAGATCGTCGAATCGTTGGACGACGAAACCGCGGCCGAGACCTTGGAAGAGATGCGCGCGACCACGCAGGCACGCATCATCGACGAGATGGACGAAGAGCGCGCCGCCGACATTCTGGAATGGATGTCACCCGACGAAGCCGCGGATGTGCTGGGCGATCTGCCCGAAGAGAAGGCCGAAGAACTGCTGGGCCGCATGGAGGGCCAAGAGCAGGAAGACGTCGCCGAGTTGTTGGAATACGAAGACGACACCGCCGGCGGGCTGATGACGACAGAGTTCGTCACCATTCCGCGCGACCTGACGGTTGGCGAAGCGCTTTCGCGATTGCGCGAAATGGCGCAGACGCCGAACATGATCTATTACCTTTACGTGGTGCCGGTAGAGGGTTCGTGGAAACTGGACGGCATCATCGCCCTGCGTAGCTTGATCTTGGCCGAACCGACGGCGCTTCTGTCCGAAGTGATGCGTGAAAAATACCAATCCGCCCATCCCGACGACAGCGCCCGCGACGTCGCCCAGCAGATCGCCGAATATAATCTTTTGGCGCTGCCGGTGTTGGACGAAGGCGGTGAGATACTCGGAATCGTAACCGTGGACGACGCCATGGAAATTCTATTACCAAAAGGCTGGCGCTCGCGCCTCCCCAGATTGTTTAGCTAGTTTTTTCTACCGGCTACCGGCTACTTACTACCGAATACCGCTTTTATGAAACGAATCTGCGTCTTCTGTGGCTCTAATGCCGGCGTGCGGCCGGATTATGCCGCCGCGGCCCGCGAAATGGGCTCGGCTTTGGTCCAACGTAATATTGGCCTGGTCTTTGGCGGTGGGCGCGTCGGATTGATGGGAATCATTGCCGATCAAGTGATCGCCGATGGTGGCGAAGCGATCGGGGTTATCCCCGCCGATCTGGACAAAAAAGAAATTGCTCACAGCGGATTGACCGAACTGCATGTCGTCCGTTCGATGCATGAGCGCAAGGCCCTGATGGCGAAACTTTCGGATGGATTCATCGCTTTGCCGGGCGGTTTTGGCACGTACGAAGAATTTTGTGAAGTATTGACCTGGTCGCAGCTAGGATTTCAACAAAAGCCGTGCGCGCTCTATAACGTGGCGGGTTTTTATGACCCTCTGCTTGCACTGTTCGATCACGCCGTCGCGGAAGGGTTCGTGCGGCCCGAACATCGTGAATTGGTGCTCGTGGGCAACTCGCCCGGCGATCTGATCGAGCAGCTAGCAAACTATACGCCACCAACCAAGATAAAATGGATGGATCTGGAAAAGAGTTAGAGATCAGAGGTCAGAGGTTAGCCGGAAGCGCGCGTTCGTACCCCCGCCTTAAGGCGGAACGTTAGCGCAAACGCACCTCAAGACTTGAACGAGCGTGATGGGAATGATTCCGCCTGAAGGCGGGGCCACTAACGCAATTCCCCTTCCGACGAACACGGGCTATACTGCCAACGAACTACTGACTACTGTCTACTGAATACTGACTACTTCTTTATGTCCCTCGGAGAACCTCCAAGTTGGCTGAATCTCGTGCCAAAGCGCGGCAGATCGGGCAACGTCTATTTCGGCGTGGCACTGGACGTGTGCGCCGCACCCTGGCCGAACGCAGCCGCACCCTTGCTTACCTAGCCATCATTGGCCCGGGCGTTATCGCTGCCAATGCCGGTAACGACGCCGGCGGTATCGCTACCTATGCCCAGACCGGGGCGGATTACGGTTACAAACTGCTTTGGACTTTCATCCCGTTGACCATTGCGTTGGCCTTGGTACAAGAGATGTGCGCGCGCCTGGGCGCAGTCACGGGTAAGGGACTTTCCGATCTGATCCGCGAACAGTTCGGCGTGCGCTGGACCTTTGTCGTCATGCTGGCGTTGTTGATCGCCAATGGAGCGATCACGGTCTCCGAGTTCGCCGGTATCGGCGCCGCGACCGAGATCATGGGGATCCCGCGGTTTGTCGCGGTGCCGCTGGCGGCCGGGTTGATCTGGTGGCTGGTGGTGAAGGGCTCGTACAAACGGGTCGAGCGGGTTTTCCTGCTGATGTCCCTAGTCTTCTTTGGCTATTTCATCGCCGCATTCCTGGCCGGACCGGAATGGGGACAGGTCGCGCACGGGTTTACGCATCCGACGTTTAGCCTGGAAACCGGCTACCTCTTCACCATCGTGGCGATCATCGGAACGACCATCTCGCCCTACATGCAGGTATTTGTCCAATCATCGGTGGTGGAAAAAGGCACGCGCATCGAAGATTATGCGATGACCCGCGCGGATGTGATCGTCGGCACCGTGTTCGCCATGTGCACGGCGATGTTCATCGTCATTTCGACTTCGGCGACGCTGCACAAATTTGGCCTTCACATCACTTCGGCCGCCGATGCCGCGCGCGCGTTGGAACCATTGGCCGGTCCGTATGCGACGCTCCTCTTTGCGGTCGGTTTATTTGGCGCGTCCATGTTGGCCGCCGGCGTATTGCCGCTAGCCACCGCCTATTCGATCAGCGAGGCGTTGGGTTTCGAAAAAGGCGTCAACCGCAGTTTCCGCGAAGCTCCGACTTTTCTCGGCATCTTTACCTTTCTGATCGTGGCTGGCGCGATCGTCGCGATGATCCCGCGTCTTCCCTTGTTCCGCGTATTGATCGTTACCCAGGTGATCAACGGTTTGCTGCTGCCGGTTATTTTGGTGTCGATCCTGCGGCTGATCAATAAGCGCGAGTTGATGGGTAATTATGTCAATGGTCCCGTCTACAATGTGATCGCGGTTGCAACCGTGCTGATCGTCTCGCTGCTTTCATTGTTGTTGCTATTGGCCACGGTAGCGCCCGGACTGCTTCGTATTTCTTAGTTGCTGGCCCACAAAAGGAATTTGGTCATTTAGTGATTGAATCATTGTGTCATTGAAATCGAGTTCTAATTCACGTTGAGTGAGTATTAGCAATTTCCCCTGCCAGCCGAACCGCTCGTACAAATGAGTCAATCAATCATTGTCCAAATTTCCCCTTTTTCTGTCTTCGCTTATGTGTTTGGGGCGAAAAATGATAAAAGATTGATTCGCGGAAATTGACCAACGGTTACTGTCCCTGGCCCCATGTCCGAAACGGCTAAAAATTCGAACCGCAAAATTGTGCTGGTCCTGGGGCTCACCTTGCTCATGGCGGGTGCCTTGGCCGCGGTCTATTCGATCGAACCGCGCCTGCAGATGTTGCTCCCGGCCGCCACCCCGACACCGGTCGCATCCCCGGCGCCCAACGCTTCACCGGCCGTGACGCCCACGCCTGACGCAACCGTAACGGCTGATTCGATGGCCGCAACCTCGTTCGAAAATACCTTCAAGATCGCCCGGATCGTCTTGTGGATGGGTTTGGCCGTTATCTTAGTACGGCTGCTGGTCGCGTTTATCTTCGGTCCCGTGTTTCGGACCAGCATGGGCTACGAAGCACCCAGCTTGGGCCGGAATATCATTTCGATCTTGGCCTACGTAACGCTATTCGCGTTGATCTTCAAATGGCAATACCCAAAAGTTGACCTGGGCGCGGTGCTAACCACGTCGGCGATCTTTGGTGTGATCCTCGGCCTGGCGCTGCAAGATACCTTGGGGAATCTATTCGCTGGCATTTCCTTGCAGGCGGATAAACCCTTTGTGGTCGGAGACGTGATAAATGTTCAAGGCAAAGGCACCGGCGTCGTCGAGGGCATCAACTGGCGCGGCGTGAAAATTAGAACATTTGCGAATCACGCTTTGCTTATGAGCAATAGCAGCTTGGCCAAGGAGGCGATCGAGGTCGCGGCCCGCGACAATCTGAATGCGCGGCAGGTCTTTTTCAACACGCTCTACACCGATTCGCCGGCCAAGACCGTTCACATCGTGCGCGAGGCCGTACGCGAGGTGGAGAATGTCTCGCCCGCGATCGCGCCGAATGTTCGCGTCCGTAGTCTGGCCGATAGCGGTATCGATTGGGAAGTAAAATATTTCCTGATCGATTACGCCAAATACAACGATACCGACGCCCTGGTGCGCCAGCGGATCTGGTACGCATTCCATCGCGCGGGGATCAGCTTTGCCTTCCCAACACGAACGCTTATCGTCGAACGTAAAACGAAGAAGGAAGACGATCTGGGCGTCATGCGAGATTCGGTAGAACGTTTGGCGGCAGTCGATATTTTTGCGCCACTTACACCAGACGAGATCAAGCAGTTGGCCCTGGGCGCGGTCCGTCATATGTTCGCACCGGATGAATTGGTTATTCGGGCCGGAGATCCAGGCTCTTCGATGTTCGTCGTGAATCGCGGTCAGGTCGCGGTCCAGGTCTCGGAGAATGGAAAGTCACGAACCGTGGCTGAATTACAGGAAGGCAGTTTCTTTGGCGAAATGGCCCTGTTCACGGGTGAAGCTCGTTCCGCCAATGTTGTTGCCACGGAAGAGACCGAGGTGTTTGAGATCGGCCATGAGGCGATGAAACATCTGTTCGAAACCAATCCCGACTTGGTGGAATCGTTAAGCCATACCATCGCCGAACGCCGCGTCGCCTTGAACGCGCGTCCCGAAGGCATGGATGACCAGGAAGACGAATCGGCGGGTATCTTCTCAGCGATCAAACGGTTCTTTAGGTTGGCGTAGCCGTTAGCTGTTGGCGGTTAGCTGTTAGCTGTTAGCTGTTAGCAAGAAGAGCCAGCGCCTTTCTGATCCGAATTGATCAACCGAATTCTGTGCCAATAGCTAACCACTGTATATTATGGCCAACAGCGAACCGCTAAGAGCTAGCCGTTGTTTTTTCTGGCTAATAACTAAAGGCGAATAGCTAACGGCTGTATTTTTGGCTAACAGCGAACGGCTAATAGCCGACAGCTAATATCAGTCCATGACCTGATCCAACCCACGAATTAGCCCCACCAATTCTGTCACCCTTCGTATAGCCAACAATGTACCGCCAATGTACGGCTCGGGGCCGCTGCCGGCGTCGTGCCGGATGGTTAGGCGTTCGTCCGGGGCGCCAAAGATCACTTCCGCACTCAGGGTATAGCCCGGGACGCGAATTGAATGTATTTGAGTACCTTCAAGATCGGTTCCGCGGCTGTCTATTTCGCCAACAGTTTCGCTGATCGCGAGGGTGGGTGCCGGTGGCCGAACTTGCGCGAGGCGATGGGCCAATTCGCGCGTGGTCCCGCTAGGTGCGTCGATCTTGGAATCCGAAGCGAAGTCGATGATCTCCCATTGCGAGAGATAACGCGCCGCCATTACCGCAAATCGTTGTAGCAGCACCGCCGTGACCGCGAAGTTACCCGCCGCGATGACTCCAACATCTTTTGCGCGCGCTAATGCATCGATCTCAGCAAAATCAGCTTCAGACAAGCCCGAGGAACCGACCACGACATGAACACCCGCATTGATCGCGGCCAGCACATTATCTTTGACGGCGACGGCGCTGGTGTAATCGACCAGAACCTCCGGTTGCGCCGCCAATGCCTCACGGACATTGCCCGTAACGATCAGATCAAGCCCGGGCCAATCTAAGGCTTCACCCAGTGACTTACCAGCCTGCGAACGCGACGTGGCCGCAACTAACTCAAGCTCATCCGCATCGGCGATCGCCAGACACAGTGCCCGCCCGACCCAACCGGTCGCACCGGCAACGGCTATTTTCAGCATGTATGCACCTCGGTCAGTCCAACAGTAGATCAAGCGCTGTCTGTCGCGGCCGTACACATTTGCGGACTGGCAGAATTTATCTCGTTTGCACTTTCGGCCCTAGCCGCGCGTTTTTCCCGACGTACTTTGCGCGATGAGGTCTTCACCAATGCCACGCCGACCAAAATGATCGCTGTGGCCAACGCTACGCGCCAACCCAGAGGCTCGGACAACAAAGCCCAACCCAAGATCACCGCGATCACCGGATTGATGTAGGAATACATTGTTACCAACGAGAGCGGAAGTTTCTGGATTGCGTACATGTAGGCGCTGTAGGCCACTAATGATCCAAAGATGATCAGGTAAAGAAGCGCCCCCAGGGAACGGCCGCTGAAATGAAACCGCGGCCATTCGCCGAGCACAGTGCCAAAAAGGGTCAGCGCCGAACCGGCGATCAGCATCTGCATCGCGGCACCCATCATGGGCGGCAGCGGACTGGGGTGATGTTTGGCATAGATCGACCCGCCGGTCCAACTGGCGCAACCGACCTGCAGCAGAACAATGCCGATGATGAAATACTTATTTATCGTGGTCCCGAACAGGCTGGGCCAAACCAAGATCGCCAGTCCCGTAAAGCCGACCAACAAACCGGTGACAATGCGCGCCGTGACTGGTTCACCGTCCTTAAAGATACGCTCCATCCCCGTCACCCAGAAGGGCGAGGTTGCCACCATCAGCGCCGCCAAACCACTGGGAAGCCACTGCTCGGACCAGACCACGATCCCGTTGCCGACCCCGAGCAACAGCAGTCCGATGATCGCGAGGTCGCGCCATTCCCAGCCGCGCGGGAATCGCGCCCCGCTCAGTCGCATGATCACGGCCAGGACCGTACCCGCGATCAGAAACCGCATACCGCCGAATAACATCGGGGGCAAGGTTTCCAAGCCGACACGAATTCCCAAATAGGTCGTTCCCCAAAAAAAGCAGACGGCCAACCAGGCCCCGTATGCTAAGAATTTCTCCCGGCTGGTCATGACTCCAATTCCCCCGCTCCCGCAATGGGGAGCCGTGTCGTTTCCTTATCCGTATGCAGCACAATGGTCGTGCGGGTCGAACTTATGGCCTTGTAGCGGCCGAACTCCTCTTTTAGTATCCGATACAAGTCGTTAGTATCGTGGGCCCGGACTTTGACCAGAAAACAATCTTCACCGGCCAAATGGTGCAATTCCAACACAAAAGGCTGGGAGGCCAGTTCGGCCGAAACGCGGATCTCGTCCTCGCGATCGTCAATACGTACGAAGATAAAGGCGGCCAATCCCAACCCGACCTTCATCGGATCGACCCGTGCGGTGTATCCCGTGATAAAGCCCTTTTCTTCCAATTTCCGGACCCGCTCGAGCGTAGCCGAGGGCGTCAATTCGACGGCCTTGGCCAGATCCACATTGGTTAACCGACCATTTTCCTGCAACATCTCGAGTATTTTTCGATCTTTTTCTGACATTTAGCCTCGCTTCGGCGCTTAGGGACGATGGATTATACGGTGATTCTATCAAAAAGTTCAATAAAATTTTGCCATATGGAGCTATTACTGAATTTTATATGGCAAGCTACCTTCACTGAGTTACCACTAAGAATACTTGACAAGATGTCGCTCAACTTTTATCATGAGACACACATTAGGCAATGCGTCCGTAGGCTGCGGCCGCTAGACAATTCATTTCTTTTGTTTCGGAGGAGTTTGAAAATGAACATCGTGCGATACCATCCATTCAACGACTTACGCAGTTTGCAGAACGAAGTTAACCGGGTATTTTCCGGGGCTTTTCCGCAGGGCGACCAGGACGAAGGCATCGTTCGTGGTTCGTGGAACCCGAGTGTAGATATCTTTGAAAACGCCGACCAGATCGTGCTCGAGGCCGAATTGCCAGGCTTGAAACGGGACGAATTCGACCTAACGGTCGAAAACAACGTGATCACCCTACGCGGCGAGCGCCGATTCGAAAAGAACGAGCAGACCGACGACTATCATCGCGTCGAGCGTTCTTATGGATCGTTTAGCCGTTCATTCACATTGCCGCAAACTGTGGCGACAGAAGAGGCCTCGGCCGAGTACGAGAACGGCGTGTTGCGGGTCTCGTTACCCAAACGGGAAACTGTGAAGGCGCGTAAGATCGAGATCAAGGGCGCTGGTGCCAAGCAGGTGAAGGCAAACCAAGCCGAGAGCGCGCCCGCCATCGAGGTTAAGGCCGAGGCGGCGAAAAACTAAGGTGTGACCAACCAACTGCCGCGGCCTGGCCCATGGAAATTCCTGCCCGGGTACACAAGTTGCCCGGGCGGAATTCGGGCGGTTCCGCGGCAGTTGTATTTTGTTTCTGTAAGGTATAGTTAAATCGTTATGCGATTCGATAAATTTACCATTCGCGGCCAAGAGGCCGTACAGTCCGCGATCGAAAAAGCCGAATTGAATCAGAACCAGCAGGTCGAACCCGAGCACCTATTGTTGGCACTTTTCGAACAAGCTGAGGGAACGGTCAAGCCCATCATGGGCAAACTGGGCGTCAACTTGCCGGTCGTGCTTAACGATCTGCAGGCGGCGATCGCGCGCTTTCCCAAGGTACAAGGCGGACAGCAATACTTCAGCCCGCGTACGAGTGCGTTAACCTCGGTCGCGCAAAAGCTGGCCGATGGGATGAAGGACGAATACGTTTCGACCGAACACCTATTATTAGCGATCGCGGATGAAAAAGAGGGTGATGCGGGCCGCATCCTGCGCCAACACGGCGTGAAGCGCGAAGACCTTAATAAGGCCATCGAGCAGATGCGGGGGGGCGCGCGGATCACCGACCAAAATGCGGAAGCCAATTACCAAGCCCTGGCCAAATACGCCAAGGACCTGACCGAGTTGGCGCGGCTAGGAAAGCTGGACCCGGTGATCGGTCGCGACGACGAGATCCGCCGC
>JBDSEC010000595.1:0-2804 GCA_039920205.1 Pyrinomonadaceae bacterium | reverse complement strand
AGAATGTATTGATGCAGATGATCTTCTACAACTTGGCCCGCAAACGGCCGGCGATGATGAAGCGGATGATCGCAAAAGGCGTAAAGAAGGAACTGGGGCCGGAATTTGACCTCAAACACTTTACGCCGAGTTACGACCCCTGGGATCAGCGGCTTTGTCTGGTTCCGGATTCGGATCTTTTCCGGGTCATCCGCGAACGCAAAGCGTCAGTCGTTACCGACCACATCGAGTCCTTTACCGAGACTGGGCTCCTACTAAAGTCCGGCGAGCGCTTGGACGCGGACATCATTGTCACGGCGACGGGCCTGGTGCTTAAACTGATGGCTGGACTTCAACTGGAGATAGACGGTGAACCGGTCGACCTGTCAAAAACCATGGCCTATAAAGGGATGATGTACAGCGGCGTACCGAACCTCGCGTCTGCGTTTGGCTACACGAATGCGTCGTGGACATTGAAATGCGATCTGACCGCGGAATATGTATGCCGGCTGCTAAAGTATCTGGATCGCCACAGCTATGCGGCCGGAACGCCGCAACTGACCGATCCATCCGTCGAACCCGAGGCGATCCTCGATTTCACCTCTGGTTACGTCCAGCGGGCGCTCCACACCTTGCCGCGGCAGGGATCGAAAACACCTTGGCGACTACACCAAAACTACGTGAAGGATCTCTCGATGTTGCGCTACGGTCGCATTGACGATGGGACGATGCAATTCAGCGTGGCGCCTTTGCCACAGCGCGAGCGAGAGAAGGCAGCGGTTGGAAATCCGAGATGAGATCATGAGCCTAACAAATGAAAGTGTTGTGGTTATTACTGGCGCCGCTTCCGGGATCGGGCGCGCTCTGGCGGTCCGTTTGGCGCAAGAACCGATCGCCGGGATCGCGATCTCGGACGTGAATCATCAAGCGCTGACCGAGACCCGGAAACTGATGGGCGGCCCGGAGCTAAAAGTGTCAATTCACCGGGTCGATGTCGCCGACGAAGCGGAAATGAGCGCGTTTGCCGGAGAGGTCAATCGGGATCATGGGCGTATCACGCACGTCATCAATAATGCTGGTGTTGCACTCGGCGGGACGCTCCGCGAAGTTTCGCTCGACGACCTGCGCTGGCTTATCGGCATCAACTTTTGGGGCGTGGTTTACGGTACGAAACTGTTTCTGCCCTATCTAGAAAAAGAGAAGTCGGCGCACATCATTAATTTTTCTAGCGTTTTCGGATTGATCGCGCCGCCGGGGCAGGCTGCCTATGCGGCAAGCAAGTTCGCCGTGCGCGGGTTTACCGAATCGCTGCGTCACGAACTCGAGGGTTCGAATATCGCCGTCTCGGTGGTCCATCCCGGCGGCGTGAAAACCAACATTGCCAACCACGCCAAGATCGGCGCGGGCGTTTCCCTGACCAAATCAGAACTGGAGAAAAGAACGAAAAAGATCAACCGTAATCTAAGCCGGACCTTACCCGCCGAAGCCGCGGAAGTTATTGTCCGGGGGATCAAACGGCGAAATCCGCGGATTCTTATTGGAGGTGATGCACTCCAACTGAGTCTGTTTGCCCGGCTTTTCCCCCGCCGGTATAATTCGATCATAAACTTCATCAGCCGCGGCAAACTAAAGGTTGTTTAGCGGTAATATTAGACCGCCGGAAGCCGAGGAACCAGATCGTTTCCCCGTTTAGAGGCGGTCTTCGACCGCCGGTTGTCGTGGTACTGGAGCCAGGCGGTCAAAGACCGCCTCTAAACGACGTACGACGGTAGAGTTTCCGTGTTGGTTGTTGAGCGGGCGCAATTAAAAGTGAGAGTTGGAAGGCGTGGCGCGCCTTCAGCGCGCGAACGTGTTTGCGATTCCCAGACGCCGCGCAAAGCCTTGCATCTGGCTATTTTCTTAATGCGCCTTCAGCGCAGAGAACTAGTCTCCGCCTTGATTCCAACTCTCACTTTTAAATGCACCCTTTTTGATCTTCTAGTAGCTTTGATCCTTTGTTCACGCCGCGTTTTCGACTATTCTATGGTCATGAACAGCAACCCGTCCGCGCTCGTCAACTGGACGCCAGAAGAGATCGCCCGCGGCAAGCGTTGGGTGGAAACTTGGCGCGTGACGGGCGAGGAATTGGAACGCATCCATCGACAAGAATTGCGGGAATTGGACAGCTACCAGGCTATCCAACTACTCTGCGGTGATGCGGATTACACCAAGCCTCCCCGGGCGCCTAAACCATGGTCTGGGTTGGTGGAACAACAGCGATTATTCATGAAGGCGGCGGGCCGTGAATAAGGTAATTCAGGCGGCGGCGGAACTCCAATCCGTTTGCCAGTCAGAGCAGTGGCAGTTTTGCTTTATCGGCGGTATCGCAGTATTACGTTGGGGCGAGCCGCGTGAAACGGTTGACGCAGATCTTACGCTTCTCACTGGTTTCGGCGGCGAAGAGCCGTTCATTCAGAAATTACTCGACAAATTTCAATCGCGTATCCCGGATGCGGCGGAGTTTGCCCGCGAACGCCGCGTATTGTTGCTGCGATCAGATTCCGGAGTTGGATTGGATGTAGTACTTGCTGGATTGCCGTTCGAAGAGTTGCTGGTTCAGCGTGCAACTTACTTTGAATACGCACCTGGCGTTAAGTTGCGCGTTTGTTCGGCGGAGGATCTGGTGGTCCTAAAGGCCTTTGCCGGGCGCGGTCAGGACTGGGTGGATGTCGAACGCACAATTGTGCGTCGATCTAACGAACTTGATTGGGGCTATATTCTTGAGCAATTGGCGCCTTTGGCGGAGTTAAAGGATTCACCGGAAATGATTGACGAACTTTTGCGGC
>JBDSEC010000594.1:0-5130 GCA_039920205.1 Pyrinomonadaceae bacterium | reverse complement strand
CCGATCTTCCTGCGCGACATTTTCAACAGCAGCGAGATCCCGAACGACAAACGTAAGGGATTGAACCGGTCCCGCTACAACAATCCGGAAGTGGACAAGTTGTTGAATGACGCCCTGGTCGCGCCGGATCGCGCCAAAGCGCTAGAGCTTTACACTGCCGCGCAGGAAATAATTACCCGCGAGGTGCCGATGGTGCCGTTGTGGTACCGCGCCAATGTAATGGTCGCGCGTAAACGGGTCGGTAATATCAAGGTGAGCGCGAGTGGCGATTGGGACTTTGTGCGGTCATTGACGGTGTCACTTTAGCAGTGCAGAATATTCGCAGTCATGAGCCAGCGATTGCATCAACCAGCACTTAGCATCGCCTAATATCTGGAAGGCGAACGGGACGCCCAGGTCCGTCACGAGTACGTTGACGGGCAGGTTTACGCGATGAGCGGCTCGACTGCGCGTCATAACCGGATCGCGGGAAATATCTTTTCACGTTTTCATTCTCATTTAGTGAACGGTCTATGCGAAGCATTTATTTCCGATGTGAAGCTCTTGGTGGCGCCGAACATTTTCTATTATCCGGATGTGATGGTGCCCTGCGACCCTCCGGGCGGCGACCCATATTTTAAGACCGATCCGGTCTTGATCGTCGAGGTTCTTTCGCCGAGCACTGCGCGGACGGATCGTCACGAGAAACTGGCGGCATACTTAGGCATTGGATCGCTTCAGGAATATTTGGTCGTGGCTCAAGACCAGTCCCGGATCGAACTTCACCGGCGAACCGGCGAAGGCGGATGGCTGACCGAATTATATCAACAACCCGAAGAGCAAATTGCTTTAAACTCCATTGGGCTCTCACTTTCGGTTGCCGATATCTATCGAAACGTTGGGTTCGATGAAGTGCCCACCTAGGTACTTTGTGGACGCTGAACGTGCGGTACCCAACTCACGGCAGCAGTACGATCTTCCCGTTCGCACCCGGCTCCATCACTGCCTCGAGGGCGGCCGGGGCTTGGTCCAGCGGAAACTCCTGACCTACGACGGGTCGCAGCGTTCCATTCTCTAATCCGGCGATCAAGGCAGCATGAATACTCGCCATCTCGTGCGCCTGCGCGTTCGGCAGCGACATTCCGTGGATCGAGGCGTCGCGACCCATGGTAAGGCGCGGGTCGATCTCGACGGTGCCACGGCTACCAATGACTACAACTCTTCCGCCCACGGCCAATACGCCCAGATCCTTATTCAAATTGACGTTGGCGAGCATTTCCAGAATAACATCGACGCCCAATCCGTAAGTTAGCTTTTGCAACTGCCCCAAGTAATCCGGCTCGTGGTGATTCAACACGTAGTGCGCGCCTTGTTCGCGAACAAGTTGCAATCCGCGTTCGGTACCGGCCGTGCCGATGACGGTCAACCCGGCGGCGCGCGCGATCTGTACCGCCGCGATACCCACGCCCCCGCTGGCGCCATGTACCAAAACAAATTCGCCCGGGGCAGCATGCGCACGTTGGAAAAGTGCTCGATAAGCCGTCGCGTATGGAACAAAGATCGCCGCGCCTTGCGGAAAAGTTATCGTGTCCGGCAACGAGTGAACCTGTGCGGCCTCGCACAACGCATATTCCGCATATGTACCGGTTATCGACCCGGCCAAATAAACCCGATCGCCAACATTTACGTGCTTTACGCCGTCGCCGATGGCGATGATCTCGCCGGCCCCGTCTGAGCCCGGAGTGTAGGGCACTTCGGGCAAACGGGCATAGTGACCCGTACTCTTGTAAACGTCAACCGGATTGACGCCGGCCGCCGCAACGCGGACCAACACCTGATTTGGGCCGACATCAGGTTTGGCTACCTCTTCGACTTTCAGAACCTCGGGACCGCCAAATTGCTGAACTACTACTGCTCGCATCTAATTGCTCCGTTATATCGATCAACTAAAATAGTTGGCTCGTGCTGCTGCTTCGGGCGCGCGCAGAAAACTGCGCTCCTCAGGCTGCCCGGTCGTGTTGCCGAACGTCCGTTCGCAAAATACGGTCGTGCCATCGATGCTGTCTAAAACAACTGTCGCCGAGCGGGTTCCGTAGTCTGGCGTTTGAATGAATATCGGCGAGAGGGCGCGTTCTTTTTCCCGGCCAATACCGGTGTCGGGAAGTTCATCGTCGGGGGCCTGAGCATCGTTTGCGAGCAGGGCGAAAAGCTGTTCGATCCGTACTTCCTCAGGATCACTCAGCGCCGATGCCAGCGCAGACTTGCCCTTGACGACCTTGGGCCAGGGCGTGTCGAGCAGATGATTGCTCAGCCCGTAAATGCCCGGAGACAATTCTTGTGCTGCGCCATTCCGGTTCGAGAAATACCAAAGTGACCGGGAATCTGAAACCAACAAATTGAATCCAGAATATTCAGCGGTAGATTCGGAGATCGCGTCCAAGTAACGTTCCGGTGAGTCGGTCCCAGCAATGAAATCGCTGACCAACCGGCCGCGCGACATCCGTCCCGCGGGCGCCGCCGGATCCCGATAATTTGTGACCGCCGCAAATCGATGGTTCCCACCTAACCCGAGCCAGGTACCGCCGCTGCGAAGATCACGACCGGCCAGAACGCCGGGCGCGTCCTCCCAATACCCGGCCGCGGCAGTACGTCGATCGAAAAACTCGTCGCGGTTGGCCGCCACGATCAGCCGATAGTCTGGGTGCTCTTCATACGCCAGAAAAATGCTACACATAAGTCTTTGCCGGAACGGCGGGGTTGGGGGTCGGGGACTGGGGGTTGGCGGTCCAGCCGTTTCGAGCAAATCTGTAAATCAAATCCGTCGGCGATCTTAGCCACCCGCTACCGCAGGTGGTACTGACCTCCCTAACCCACGACGCCCAACCGCCCGACCCAGCGTGCTCCGCAGGCGAAGGAGCCGGCTGAAGCCGGACCTCAAACGCACGCACCGCGAAGCGCTCTTCCCCAACCACCAACCCCTGACCCCCAACCCCGCGCGCTTCGCGCTAGGCTCCGCGCGCTTCGCGCTACGCGCTAACTTCCAACTGCCGATCGATCATCTTCACGATAGCCGATTTACCGACTGCGCCAACGACCCGCTCGACTTCCTTGCCATCCTTGAAAACTACCAGCATAGGAATTCCTCTAACTCCATAACGCTGAGAGGTTTGCGGGTTATCATCTACATTTAACTTGAAGACTTTCGCAGTGCCGGTAAATTGAACGGCGACTTCTTCGACCGTCGGGGTCAACGCGCGGCAAGGGGCACACCATTCCGCCCAAAAATCGACCAAAACGGGTTTGTCCGACTGTAGAACTTGAATCTCAAAATCGGCATCGTTTACATCTTTAATGTGATCACTCATGTCTCTGCTCCTAATTGCTGAAACTAATACTGTTAATGATAATTGGCTAGAATCTAATTGCGATCTTGCCAAAATGGTTTCCGCTCGCCATATGCTCAAAGGCCGAGCGCACATCGTCAAATTCAAAAATCCGATCAACGATCGGTCGCAACTTTCGTTGATCGATCGCCTGGTTCATTTGCTCGAACATTGCGCGCGATCCGACAAAGATCCCATTCAACCGGATTCCCCGCATAAAGACCGGGGTCGGATCTAGCGTTCCGGATCCCGTCAACGCTCCGATCAGACTTATCGTGCCGCCCCGGCGCACCGATTTGACCGATCTTCCCAACGTGCCGGCGCCGCCAACTTCGATCACCTGATCGACGCCCAGACCTTCCGTGAATTTGCGGATCTGCTTTTCCCAGTCCGGATTCTCGCGGTAATTGATCGTCGCCGCCGCGCCCATTTCCGTCGCCCTAGCCAATTTTTCGTCGCTGCTCGAGGTCACGATCACTTGAGCGCCCGCCATCGTGCCAAATTGCAGCGCGAAGAGTGAAACACCGCCGGTGCCTAGGACCAGCACCGTGTCGCCGGGCCGCGTTCGGCTCTGCTCGAACAACGCATTCCACGCCGTAACCGCCGCACAGGGCAACGTCGCGGCCTCGTCATCGGTAAGATGCTCCGGTACGTGGACCAGACCAGACTGGTTGATACAAACAAACTGCGCCAAGTTCCCTTTTCCTCCGGCGCCATAGTTATTTCGCGCTCCCGCATCCGACAGATCACCACTTACCCAATTCTCAAAAAACGTGATCGCTACCCGGTCGCCGACCGCCACCGACGTAACCCCGGCGCCGAGTTCAGTCACGTAGCCAACCCCATCTGATAGCGGCGTTGCCGGCAGCGGCAGGCGTGGATTGTAATCTCCCCGCAACACCATCAGGTCGCGAAAATTCAGCGAACCGGCGGCCAATTTGATCTGCACTTCACCGGGCTGCGGAACCGGCACGTCGCGTTCGACTTGCTGCAATCCATCCATCCCGAATGAGGTTATTTCGTATGCCTTCATTTTTATTCCAAATTAACTGAGAAAAATCAGCCGCAATTGACCAGTTCCGGCTCTAGCTGCTGAACCACTTGTCCAAGCGTGATCCCCGCCAATTCCTTATTCATAGCAAACTCTACCTGGTGCTGAATATTGCATAAAACCAGTTCGATATTCTTTCCGACCGGACAATCCGGATCGGGCGTGCGGCAATGTAACCCAAAGATCGGCCGCTGCTCTAGGGCGTGGTAAATGTCCAATAAATTTATCGATTCCGTTGGCTTAGCCAACCGCGAACCGCCGGTTGGTCCAGATTGCGAAGTCACCAAACCAGCGTCTGCCAGGGCACAGATCGTCCGGCGAATAATGACCGGATTTGTATTCACACTTCGGGCAATGCAATCCGACTTGGCCGGGTCATCACC
The DNA here is from genome assembly GCA_039920205.1 of Pyrinomonadaceae bacterium. GTDB lineage: Bacteria > Acidobacteriota > Blastocatellia > Pyrinomonadales > Pyrinomonadaceae > JBDSEC01. The sequence goes on along the minus strand of JBDSEC010000594.1, from coordinate 334 downwards.
CGACCGCGCCAGCAGCGCCATGGTATGAACCGCTATGGCAAATTGACTGTTCGTAGACATCTGTAACAATTATAGTTACAAACCGCAAAGTGTCAATAGGAAGAAGCCGGTAGTCGGTAGCCTTGCCCGTAGGTAATTCGCTCCGCCCAGAATTTAATTTTCTGTAAATGCATTTTTCTTTCCGGCTACGGCTTACCCATTCTGGCTTCTGTTTACTGTCTACTTCTTCGGTTTTTCTACCGACTACCGGCTACTGGCTACCGGCTACCTCTTTTTGTTTTTTTCACCCCCTCTGTATCGAAACGATGCAATCCGATCTCTCAATTCCTTAGGA
>JBDSEC010000593.1:0-3871 GCA_039920205.1 Pyrinomonadaceae bacterium | reverse complement strand
AACTTTACGGTACGCAGGGATTTATTCAATACACGGCTGATATCGAACCGGGGTTTGCCGAAAACACGGCCAAGCCGGACGAAGGTATCGCGAACTTCACCATCCGGATCGATGAAGGCAAACAATTCACGCTTCGCAAATTGGAATTCGTCGGTAACACGTTTACTCGGGATTTCGTTATGCGCCGCGAGTTCCTGATCAACGAAGGCGACATTTACAACCAAAACGCTTTCGAATATTCCATCCTGCGGTTGAACCAGCTCGGTTACTTTGACCCGATCGATAAAGACAAAGACGCGGATTTCCGTAACGACGAAGATTCCGGCCAAACGGAACTAACGGTCAAGGTGATAGAAAAGGGCCGTCAGCAGATCTCGTTCAACGGCGGTATTTCCGGGATCGGTGGATCGTTCTTTGGTCTGAATTATTCGACCAACAACCTGTTGGGCCGCGGTGAAACGCTTTCGCTAGAGCTTTCTGCCGGCAATCGCCAACGTGCATTCCAGTTTTCGTTCACCGAACCGTATTTCCGCGATCGGCCGATAACGGTCGGTTTCTCGATCTTCTCGTCATCGCAGAAGTTCTTTGGTGAAGGCACTTTCTTGTCTCAGAATACCTCGGCGCAGATCGGGGCGTCGTCGCAGTTGGGGATCCTGACGACGGACGCAGACAATCTGTTTACGCAGAATACCTACGGTGCATCGCTCTTTGCCAGCGCGCCGTTGTCCGAATTTTATAAGAAACGCCGCTTTACGCAGTTCAGCCGGGTCGGGCTTTCGTATTCGTTTTCGTCCACCAGCGTTAAGGATCCGAACGTAAATTCAGCGGGCGACCAATCGACGGTGATCCCGGTGATCTATACCCAGCCGGGCATTATTACCAGCCGAATAACTGGTTCCTTCAATTACGACACCCGCGAGTTTACCAAAGGGTCGCCGAACGACCCGACGGGCGGAAAGACGATCAGCGCCTCCGTCGGTTTTGCGGGTCTGCTGGGTGATGTGCGCACCTATTCACCCTCGCTCTCGTACACCCAATTCATCAAAGTTAGAAAGACAAAGTCCGACAGTCCCGAAGTTTTCGGATTTCGATTAGTGGCGGGCCATGTGGGAAGTTTTGCCATAAGCGATAAGATCCGCAATGCTAATTCCCTGTCATTCGTAAACGGGATCCCGATCTTTGAGCGGTTCTTCCTCGGCGACGAGTACACCATCCGTGGATACAACGTTCGTTCTATCAGCCCGATCTCGCCGGTCAATACCTTTGTAACATCGCGTAATGTCAAGTTGGCGAGTAACGGTACTGGAACCATTGTTCCCGTCGCGGGATTGCCGTCGAGTTTTCAGGCCTCGCTAAATGAAGTTGCGCTTTTCACGGGCCCCAACGGTCCGAACAGTGCCCTTTATTCGCGCTCGGCCACTTCGATCGGCGGCGACACCCAATTGTTGGGTAACTTTGAATATCGGGTGCCCATTTTTGGCCCGGCCAGTCTGGCGGCATTTGTCGACGTGGGCTCGACCTTCAATTTGCACAAGGGAAGCGTTCAAACGCTCAACAGTAATTTCTTAGCCGATCAACCGTTCTTAGGCGCATTGGGGCTGAGCGCCTTGCTCAACCAGAACTATCCTAACTTAGCCACGGCGATTGATCCGTTTACCGGACAGACCGGCATTATCATGCGCGATACCCATTTGGTGACGCGCAGCGAGTTGGCCGCGGCGCAGTGCGCCACCTGTCCGGCGGACCCGTTGACCGGTCTCCCGTTTGGCATGCAGCGCGTATTTATTCGCGGAGACGCACAGACCAATACGCTGGTGGACTTGCCTAACAGCAGCTTTTCCAAGATCGGTGATTTCCGTTCCAGCGTAGGCTTGGAGTTGCGGGTACAGGTCCCGGTGGTCAACGTGCCATTCCGGTTGATCTATTACTATAATCCGAACGCGCGTACGGGCTTCGAAACGATCAATGGTCAGCCCATTGCCTTCTTTGAGAAGCGCAGCGGATTTCGGTTTAGTGTGGGTCGGACTTTTTAGTTCAACCGCACATAGCGATTTTTTTCGCGATGTCGTTCCGTTACGCCGGTCATAAATGACGGGCGGGGATGACTTCACAATTCCAGCGCAACTGCCGATTCGCGGCTCGACGCTCCCCCGGTTCTAGATTTTTAGGAGTATTAGACGACGTTATGAAGATCATTCGATTGACCCTTGCGGTCTTGTTTTTGGCGGTTAGTTCGGCCGTCGCGACCTACGCGCAAGCCCCGGCGGCCGCGCCGGGCCAAGTTCCGGCCAGCAAAGTCGCGGTCGTGAATTCTGATGTATTTTACGATGCCAAAGATGGCATCGCGCGATTGAGCAAAGCGATCGAAACGGTGCAAAAGGAGTTCGATCCGAAACGAACCGAGCTGAGGAATTTAGAGGCTGACATTACCCGTAAGGCCGAAGAGTATCAACGGCTTGGCGCATCGCTGGGCCAACCGGGAAGTACGGCGACCGAGGCGGACCTGCGAAGCCGGAAGGCCGTGATCGATCAACTGCAGAAAGACTACAAACGCAAGGGCGAGGACGCTCAGGCAGAATTGCCTAGACGTATCGCGGAAGTTCAGCGCCCCATCATCGACGACATCCTAAAAGCTTTAGATGCGTATGCTAAGGCACACGGGATCACGTTGACGTTGGATTCGGCGAAAATGCCGGATGCGATCATGACTTTAATGCCATCGGTCGACATCACCAGTGATTTTGTTAAGGATTATAACAGCCGTAATCCGGCGACTGCTTCCGTAGCCCGACCTTAAAAACCGGCGACACCAATTTTAGCTCGAGGAGTTTCTAAATAATCGACATGAGAATATTTCGCAATTTATCCGTCTTGGTTTTGATCACGGCCGCTAGTTCGGTTGCCGCCCTGGCTCAACGCCCCGCGGCAACGCCACCTGCACGTCCCGGTACTGCGCCGGCTGGACAGACCGCCAGCGTCCCGACGCCCACCGCTAAAATAGGTTTTGTCGACACGCAAGCTTTCCTCGACGAAAAGAATGGGATCACGCGTTTGGTCGCGGTGCTGCAGCAAGTTAACCGCGAATTCAAGCCGCGTCAGGACAAGATCCAGTTGTTGCAGGCCGACATTCAAAAGCGGCAGACCGATCTGGAGACGTTGAGCAAGAGTTCAGTGGTCGACCCGACCAAATTAAACGCTCAAGCTGAAGAGTTAGAGCGGAAAAAGAAAGAGTTGACGCGCGAGCAAGAAGACGCGCAGGCCGCCTATCAACAACGCCAAATGGCGGTGGCCGAACCGTTGCAAGACGAGATCGGCCGCGCCATTGACGATTTTGCCGCCAAGCGTGGTGTTACCGTTATGTTGAATGCGTCGGTGTTGGGACAATCGATCCTGTACGTAGCGCCGGGCGTGGATCTGACCGTTGATTTTATCAAGGATTTCAATGCGCGGCCGCCTGCCCCGGCGACGCCGACCCGGCAGCCTTAGTCCGGTTGATCTAAAAGGCGCAGCCAGCAATGGCTGCGCCCGATGTATTTTGGCTCGTACCACAGGCCCCGGTTATGGAAACGGTTCTCGACTCAATTGGTATTCAGCGTTACTTGCCGCATCGCTATCCCTTCTTGCTGGTTGATCGCGTGATCGAGTTGGTGCCCAAGACCCGTATCGTCGGCATCAAGCAGGTCACCAGCAACGAGTATTTTTTTGAGGGGCATTTTCCCGGAGCGCCGGTCATGCCTGGGGTGTTGATCATTGAAGCGTTGGCCCAATGCGGTGCGATCCTCGGTCTTTATGACTTGGAAGACCGCGAAAACCGTCTGCCGCTCTTTAGCGGGATCAATCAAGCACGCTTTCGCAAACCAGTGGTGCCGGG
>JBDSEC010000592.1:0-4541 GCA_039920205.1 Pyrinomonadaceae bacterium | reverse complement strand
GTGTTGCCGCCCGAATGATCCCGTTAATCAAGTCGATCTGACACAGCTATACCCTTCCAGATTGCCCGCCTCGGACTGATGAGACTCGACCAAGTTTGAGGGTCATCGACCACTCTGATGATCGAGGCTCCGGGACGCGATCGTCGAATCCGAACGATCAGTTTAGAAATGGATCACATGTCGCTCTGTCGGCACACCATTGGCACACTAAATGAGCGAAAGCGATTCGAGCCATTCTGTTAAGTTACTGAACCGGTTGATTCACGCCGTTGTCAACTGAGCGAGGATCCGATGATACTCTATCATCGGGTCGCCACTCAGGCTCTCCATGCAATTTACTTACCATTGGCGGATTACGGGTGTATGAGGCGATGCAAATTATTAACTTGACGTCAGTGAAGTTTCTGTCGTAAAGTTCGCGCGTTGTTGCATTTCCTGATTTTCCGTTCACCGGATCGGCTCGGTAGGCTGATTCAAGCACTACACTTTGTTGATCCGAATCGCCGTGCTGATTCCCATCACTAAACGATTCTGTTCTGCGTAATTTTTCACCGTTCACACATTTAGGAAAATATGAGACTCCTTGTCCACACACGACCCTTGTGGAATGATCTACCCGAATTCACCGGGTTAGGGATAAGTGTGTTTTAGCGAACTGGACACGTCGTTTCTCACTTCCTAACGACAGGAAGCCCCATGTCTAATCGTACTCGCTCGCGTTCGTCCTTTGCGCCGGCCCGGACCAAAGTCCGTCCGGCGCGGTTTAGCAGAAAGCAATTGGCGTCCGCCTTGATCGTCATCGGCTTGACCTGCGGATTGGCGACGGGCGGTTTTGCGGTCTGGCGGTCGCGGAGTTTGATTGCCAATGCCGTCGCGGCGCCGCAACCAGTTCCTCTACCAACGCCAGCAGATCCAGAGCTCCAGAAAGAGTACATCTACGGTTCCGGTTTGGTCGCCACGACTGAACCGGGCGCGCTGCCGGGCATCGTAACGGACCTGGCCGTGTTCCGGTTGGCCAGCGGTTCGGCGACCTGGTATTTGCTTAACGGCGAGACCTCGGGGTCATCGTCGGCCGCCTTTGGCTCTAGTGGAGATATACCACTGCCGGGCGATTATGACGGTGACGCCAAGACCGACATCGCGGTCTATCGGCCCTCTACAAATTACTATTACATTTCACGCAGTTCCGATGCGGCGACGGTCAGCCAGGCCTGGGGAATTTCCGGCGATGTCCCGGCCCCGGCGGACTTTGACGGCGACGGTCGCGTGGATGTAACGGTGTTTCGCCCCGGCAGTACGGGCGCTTGGTATGTGCTGGCCAGCGGCAGCGGCACCACCACCACAATTACGCTTGGTACGACCAGCGACTTGGCGGCTCCGGCGGATTATGACGGCGATGGTAAAGCCGACGCCTGCGTGTTCCGGCAGAGCAATACGACCTGGTACATAAAACGATCGTCGGACGGAAATACCGATTCCATCAGCTTTGGCGCCAGCGGTGACCTGCCGGTTCCGGGCGATTATGACGGCGATGGTAAGCAGGACATCGCCGTGTTCCGCTCAAGCGATGCGACCTTCCGCATTCGCAAATCTTCCAACTCGGCAACCGATGTTCTCTATTGGGGTATCAGCACCGACATACCGGTGCCGGGCGATTACGACCGTGACGGCAAGACCGATCCGGCGGTATTCCGTGCGGGCATGTGGTACATCGCTCAATCCGGTTCGGGCGGGGCATTGCGTTCCAGCAGTTGGGGCACCACCGGCGATACACCGGTGCCCGGACCGTACCGCCGTTGAGCGGGCCAACTAATCGCAAACGTCACCCCGTAAAAGCATTCAAACGGTAAGGAGCAGTTGTTGACTCACTCAGAGGATGGAAAATCATGACCCAAACCGCCCCGGCCATCACCACGCCGCAAACCAATAAGGAAATTGAGAAATATGCTCGCCGTCACGCAAAGGAAATCGGGCAACATAGAGTAAAACGGATCGGCCTTCGTTTCAGCGCCATCGCGTTCGGTACGATCTTCCTCGCTTTGACCGTTCAGGCGCAGAACGTTCAGTTTACCCAAGGCGCGGTTGGTTCGGGCCTGGACAATTCTCTCTCGGTGCCGTTGCGAACGTATCCGGGCCGCGGCGGGACCAGCCTGCCGATCAATCTGTACTACTCGTCCAAAGTATGGCGAATGCGCCACCTCTACACACCGGGTTATCCAACCTGCGGCTTCTCCGTCGTCGAAGCAATTTTTGCCGAATATTCCACGGCGGGCTGGACCAGCAGTTTGGACATACCGGTGCTGGAATGGCCGCAAGCGACCGATGTTTATGGCTACAACGGGAAACCGAGCAACGGAAATTGTGGAAATGCTACGTACGGCTACCGGATCAAGCGGGTCTATGTACACATGCCGGACGGCTCGACCCACGAATTAAGGGACGGGGATCAGCCCTATCTTGGCTATAGCGCGTCCCAGACAGGAACATTTTATGCGGTCGATGGTTCGCGGATGAAATATGTGTCATCAACCTCGTCATTGTGGATGCCGGATGGTTCACACTATGAGTTTGGTTCGACCACGACGAAGTTCATCGACCGGAATGGTAACACGCTGAATTACACTAACAGCACGAAAACCTGGACGGACACTTTGGGTCGGACGTTGGTCAACCCGCTTGCTTCGGCGCCGGCGGAGCCGGACGACATCGACTACTCAATGCCCGGATTCAACGGGGTTGACCTTACATATGTTTTTCACTGGAAACATTTATCCGACGTTTTAGCGCCCGGCGTTTCCGGAACCAAAACGATGGCGGACGAATATCTGCCCACGCCCACGGGAACCCCTACCCTACCGGGCGACGGTAATGCGCCGGCAGGGAACGACACACCTAGTCTTTTCCAATCCGCGGAAAGCGAAGATGCCGAGTCTTGGACCGACGTGGTCGGTCACCATCAGGAGAGAGGTGCACTATTCGATCCGATCGTCCTGGCCAGTATCGAACTCCCCAATGGTTTAAGCTACGAGTTTTACTACAACGAATATGCCGAGTTGGCCAAGACAGTTTATCCCACCGGCGCTTACGATACCGCCACTTATCAGGCGATGGCGGCCATCGGAGACCTGAAGCAGCCGTACACCCAGGCCAATCGCGGGGTGAATCAGCGCCAGTTAAGCGCCAGTGGTGCGGGCAGCCCCTTCTTGACTTGGACTTATGCCGTCGCAAATTCCCTAACGAACCAGAGTCAGGTGATTACTTCAACCGCGCCGGATGGACTGGTGACGGAATCTGAACGTTACAATCTAGCGATTCCGACGATCCATAGCCCGCAAGTATCGCACTATTGGCCCTTCGGCTATGAACCGGCGTATAACGGAGCGGTCTACGAAACGCGGACTTTCGCGCCCTCCGGAATGGGCGGAGCCATGCTCCGGCGTTCGTTAACCCAAACTTGGCAATCGTACAGCACCCTGAGTGCGCGCCTAGGTTCACCCTATGACGACACCGTATATGCTTACCGGAACGCCCGGCCGATCAAGGAGGTAAGCCTTATCTTGGACACGGGCGGCGATGCCCTGGCCAAGACCATGACCTATACCTATGACACAACCAATGCGATGACCACCGGATTGGACCTGACCGTCAGCACAGAATCGCATTTCGCCGCGATGGACAGCGGCACCGCGCGAACCGGTGTTATCGGTGACATGACGGCCGGCAGTCCAGCCCGCAGTTCCGAAACGACCTATACCACCGACACGGATTATGCGGCCAGATATATCCTGGGCGTGGCAACGGAATCCGTGATCAAGGACGGCGGGGGCAGCGTCGTTTCCCGCACCCGCACGCTCTATGACGAATATACCACCACGGCTTATCAATTGTTGACCTACTCCGACTTAGGAACGACCAGCTATACCGATCCTGGCTCTAGCGGATCTACGGCAGCCAAGCGCGCCAACGCCACGACCATTCGCCGCTGTTTGGATGTGAGTTCCAGTTCCAGTTGCAGTAGCTACCTGGAAACTCATGCGCGATTCGACCAGGTGGGCAATGTCGTTTCCACCTGGAATGAACGCGGTATCGAGACCCAGACCGAATATGCGATCAATTCCAGCGGCAGCAGCAATCTGTACCACCGCGCCTACCCGACCAAAGTGACCACCGCCGCACCCGATAGCAGCGGAACGCACGGCTCGACCACCGGCTTCGAAGCCACCACGGTTTATGATTGGCGCACCGGTTTGGTCACTTCCGCGACCGATGCCAATGGACAGACCAGCACCATTAGCTACGCGGATGACTCCAGCAATCTGGACCCGCTGCTCCGGCCGCGCAAAACGACCGCGCCCACTGGGGTCTGGACCAAGATAAGTTATCATGACGTGGTGGGGACGCCCGGCACCACAAGTGGTCTGTATGTAAAAACGCAATCCCAAATGGATGCCAGCCGCGTGACTGAAAGTTATCAGTTTTTTGACGCGTTGGGCCGCGCGCTCCGTTCGCAGACGTTCAATGGTAACGGATATCTGACTGTC
>JBDSEC010000591.1:0-4278 GCA_039920205.1 Pyrinomonadaceae bacterium | reverse complement strand
GGCGTTGACGACAACCACATGTATTTCAATGTAGGTGAGCATCTTTTGATCTCGCGCAAGTTGTCGGGTCAGTTCCCCAACTATGAAATGATCCTGCCCAAGAATAGCGAGCAGACCGTTGTTCTGGACAGCACCGCATTGAATCAGGCCCTGCGCCGCGTGGCGTTGATGTCGGACGATCGTTCGCGCGCGATCAAGCTGGCCTTTGCGCCCGGCCAGCTGAGTATCAGTTCGCAGACCGCAGAAGAGGGCGAGGCCCGGGAAACCATTGAAAATGATTACGATGGACCGGAAGTCGAGATCGGTTTTAATGCTTCTTATTTGATGGATTTTCTCAACGTGCAGGGCGAAGGTTCGGTCTCGATCGAATTCAAGGACGGGAACGCCGCCGCACAACTTCGACCAGCCGAATCGGACGAATACGATTACAAATACATCGTCATGCCGATGCGGATATGATCGGCTACTTACTCACCTTTGCTGCTCGGTAGTAAACAAGCCCGCGTTTGCCGGGACCGCGGGCGGCTCGCCCGCTTCGTTGGCAGCTACAGCGATCCCCGAAGGCCTTCAACCATCGTTGGAGGCGTTTTGTATTGACGACTCATCCGCATCAGCGGGCGAGCCGCCCGCGCTCCCAGCAGCGGCTCCCGCGTTTCTTTAAGGGTTCGAAGCTCTGATTCGCTGTAAATTTCCCGAAATTACTTAATTGGATGACAAACGAAAGCCTCCAACAAACGTTGGAGGCTTTTTGCATAGTTGGTTCATCCGCACCAGCGAGCGAGCCACTCGCGCTCCCTGTAACCGCCCGCGCATTTCGGGTCAGATACGAGTATTCGACACTTTGAAACTGCGCTACCGAGTTTGCGTTGCTGGTGGCTTTACATTAATGTCGATCTCACTCTTGTTGCCGCGTCTTAAGATTCCGCTATACCAGACCACGCTGGCTAAGATCGCGACGATGATGATCAACGCCAAAGCCCAAATCAGGCTGCTGCCCACACCACTCTCACGTTCGATTATTTCCGCCATATTCCCCCCTTAGTTTAGTCTCGATTTGATACGCTTCCCGCTTGTCGCAGAAAGAACCCGCAAATCGAATGCCACAGGGCGGATGTTCAAAACAATTAACCCAAACCAATGACTTTCCGCTTCTTTTTCGGCAATTTGTCGCGAATCAGTTCGTAGGACTGCTTGATGTACCGTTTCAATTCTTTGTCCGAAAACGCGGCGCGAGCCTCGGGCGAACGAAAGGTTACCCATTTGTAGCGACCGACATAGGCTGCGGGTTGAAAGAACTCCGTTTCGCAGAGTTCGTCGAACTCGTCGTCGCGCACTTTGAACGTCATGCCGTAGCCGCCATCCACACCGGTCACACAGAACATTTTCTCGCCGACGCAGAAACAGAGATCCGCACCCCACTTAATGTCTTCGGTAACGGCCGGAAAGCTCAAACAGTACGTGCGCAATTCTTCTATGTTCATATTCTGATCCGTTCTTATCCGCGTAGATCCGCGGCAAACTCTCCTTGGTTACGATTTCGCCAACTCACCCACATGCGCGGCAACCGTCCGGCCTAGCGTCGCCAAGTTATACCCGCCTTCAAGACACGAAACCACACGTCCATCGCACGCATCGTCCGCCCATTGCATTACCGTGCGGGTCATTTTCACGAAATCAGCATCCTCTAAGCGCAGTTGGCCTAACGGATCACCCAAATGCGCGTCAAATCCGGCGGAAATGATCATCAGGTCTGGGCGGAATCGTGAGGAGATCTCGGCGATCTCGACCTCGAACATGCGGCGGTGCTCGGCGGCGGGCGTGTGTGCACGCACCGGCGCGTTCACCGTAAAACCACGGCCGCGCCCCATTCCCGTTTCGCCCCGCGATCCGCTGCCCGGATACCACGGGTATTGATGGATGGAAAAAAAGAAGACGGTCGGGTCGTCGAAAAATATCCCCTGCGTACCGTTACCATGATGGACGTCCCAATCGACGATCGCGACGCGTTCGATCTCGCGGTATCGGTTCTGCGCATACTTGGCGGCGATGGCTACGTTATTGAACAAGCAGAAACCCATCGCGCTGTCCGAGGTCGCATGGTGTCCCGGCGGACGCGCGGGAATAAAAGCATTCTTCACCGTACCCGCCATGATCGCGTCGACCGCTTGGCACGCTGCGCCGGCCCCGCGCAGTGCGGCTTCCATCGAGTGCATCGACACGATCGTGTCATTGTCCAGATAACCTTGACCGGAACTGACCGCGCGTTCAACCGTCTTAAAATGTTGCGGAGAATGCGCCGCCTGAACATCGCCGCGCGCGGCGGGCCGGGCCTCGATCTCGATCAACTGGGGCCAAAGTGCGGCGTCTCCACGCAGGGCTTCCATCACCGCCGTGTAGCGCGCGGAGGTTTCGGGATGACCTTCGCCGGTGTCGTGTTCTTGAAAGATCGGATGATGAATTATCGCCGTGGACATGGCACTGATTATGCGAACGCGCAGCCAAACACGCAACTCTCTGAACAAGCTAGTATTTTACGGCCGCACGTAGCGTACGGCTTTCAGCTTACTACTCACTAAACCGGTGTCGCAAAACTACAAGACTTTTGCCGCTCAATGCGCCAAACTCATTTCACTATGTTGATAAAACTTAACTTTGCGATCATTTTGCTTCTCCTTTGCACGGCGTTTGCCACGGCCCAAGATTTCGCGCCCGAGGTTCAGCGAGCGGAAATGAAGAAGATGGAACTAATGATCGGCCGCTGGGAAGGCGCCGGCTGGATCCAACGCGGCCCGGTCCGGGAATCGTTTCACGGGTCCGAAACCATTCAGCGAAAGCTAGACGGGTTGGCCGTATTGGTCGAAGGCAAATTCTTCGGCGACGTTAAGCCGGGCGAAGCGGAAAAGGTGATCCACGAAACGCTGGCCGTGGTTTCGTTCGATCCAATAGAAAAGGGCTACAAATTTCGCACCTACCTGGCCACGGGATCGAGCGGCAGTTTTGACGGTAAGTTGATCGAAGGCGGTTGGCAATGGGGATTCGAATTTGCCGGGGGCCAAGTGCGCTACACCATAAAGTTCACCACCGAAACTTGGTTCGAGATCGGTGAATTTTCGAAGGACGGCAAAACCTGGATGAAGAATTTCGAGATGACGCTGAAAAGGAAGTAGACAGTAGTCAGAAGACAGTAGGTGACCGGCGAATCTTGAATGACGGGTCGCAGGCTTCAGTTCTCGGATCGGCTATTGACTACTTACTAATTGCCTACAGATTACTTCGCCTCACTCCAGATTCCCATGCTCGATCGATTTTACTTTTCGGGCGAGTGACTTTGGCGAACGACCAGTGATGGCCGTGAATTCGTGGGTCAGATGGGCTTGGTCCGCGAAGCCCAATTCGGCGGCACGATCGGCCCAGTTGATCGGTTCGTCGCCCGCCAGCACCACTGCCGCGGCACGAAGGCGGCGAGTGCGTGCGTACTGTTTCGGCGTTAGTCCGGAACACTTTTTGAAGCGCCGCTCGAACTGGCGAACGCTCAAGCTCACCTCTTCGGCGACGGCGGCAATGCGAATTTCACCGCGGTTGACTTCGATCAGCGTGACTGCGGCCAACACTTGCGCGTCGATCTCGGCTCGATCTATCTTTAACCCGAACAATCGACGCTCAAAGATGGATGCGGCTTCATCAAGCGTTGAGGCGGTCGCCAATTCGCGAAGCAATTCCCGGTCTAGAAGTCCATACTCCGTGACGCCAACTTCGTCCGTCCACAAATGATGTTCCATTTGTGCCGGATCCGATCCCAAAATACCTGCGCACGCCGCCGGCGAAAGCCGCATTCCCCAGAAAATATCCCCAAAGAAGACCGGCACCACGATCGTGCGTTTGTTCAAATTCGTGGTTACCAAGCCCGCTATCCCGAGGCGTTCATTTCGCCGATAAATAATTGAGATGCATCCATCCGGAAAGATCTCGTGTGAGATGGGTGCGGGATCATCACCCCGTACGGTGAACTCCCAGAACGAAAACACTAAGTGGTCCAACGACGGACGCGGCGCCAACTCGCGATAAAAGAGCCGTCCAATTTTTACTGGTTCGGTGCGTGTCGTCATTACCCTGATTATCTTAATGGTTCATGGAACAATGCAAACGCGTGCGGATGGAATTGATACGCTTCCAGTGTATAGACATCGTGCTTTTTCCCGGTGACGGCCTTTAAACGCTAGATTTACTAGCAGCCATAATTGATTTGCGAGTGGAATAGCGCTTGCACTGACTCTCCTC
>JBDSEC010000590.1:0-6956 GCA_039920205.1 Pyrinomonadaceae bacterium | reverse complement strand
CAATTGGCATTGGTCATCGGGCGGGTGGATTCTGTGTGATTCGATTTATGATTTTGCCTTCGCGGAAATAACTGTTGGATGGTGTTTTTTGGTATTACTAGGAGTTTGTGTCATGAAAAAGATATTTCAAAGTGCTGCGATAAGCTTGGTTCTATTGGCTGCGTCAGCTTTGGCATTTGGTCAGTCATCGACGGGAAGTGGCGGAGGTAACACGGGAAGTTCGACCGGCGGCGTGGCTGGTGGTTCGAATTCAATGAGCGCCGATATGGCGGCAAACTCCTATCGCATTGGCCCGGGTGATGTGCTCGATATTCGTGTCTTCAACCGGCCTCAATTATCGGGAGAACAGCGCGTTGATCCCGAAGGCAATATCCAGATGCCGTTGATCGACCAAAAGGTAAAAGCCGCTTGCTTATCCGAGACGGAATTGAGTAAGACGATCGCCACGGCTTACCTGAAATATCAACGAAATCCCTACGTTACCGTTTTCATCAAGGAATATAGCTCGCAGCCGGTGGCCGTGATCGGCGCGGTGGAAAAGCCGGGGCAGATCATTTTACGGCGGCGGATGCGCTTGTTTGACGCCATCACCGTGGCTGGCGGCCAAAGTAAATTGGCCGGCACCACCGTCGAGATCGCCCATACCGGCGGCGCCTCGATCTGCGATGTTCAGCCGGGTGAGGTGGACCCGAACGATCTGAAGGCCGGCTTTGTTGCTTACAACCTGCAGGACACTTTACGTGGTGACGAACGGTCGAACCCTTGGCTGATGCCGGGTGATTACGTGCGTATTCCCGAAGCTGAACAAGTCTTTGTCGTTGGTAATGTCTTCAAGCCTTCGGCGATCTCATTGAAAAAGACCGTAACGGTTTCAGGCGCGATCGCCGAAGCCGGCGGGGTACAGCGGGATACTAAGAAAAGCAGGATCAGGATTTTGCGGATGGTTGAGGGAAGCACGGTGCGTAAAGAGATCGCCGTAAATCTAGATGACATTAACAAGCATAAGGTCGATGATGTGATCTTGTTTCCGGGTGACATTGTTGATGTGCCCGAGGATAGCGGTAAGGCTCTTCGCACAAAGATCCTTAATGCATTGACCGGAGGCGCGGCTAGCTTGCCGTACTTGCTGAAATAAATGGTTTCGCGAGGGACGGCGCTTTTTTTAAGGCGCCACCCCTCGATCGATGCCGAATGAACCTTTGGTGCTTGGTGAGTAAATGAAAGAACGTCGTGAATTGATCGTACCAGTAACGGACCCCGCGGATACCACGCGCGCTTTGGATGTGGTTAATGCGCCGGTGACGGGACCCTATGGTTCGGCGTCGTACCGTATGGATGCGGATGAATCGGTGCACCTGCTGGATTATTGGAGGTCCATCCGTAAGCGTCTGTGGCTGGTCATTGGTATCGCCATATTGATAACCAGTTTGACCGCGATCTATATGTCGCGCAAACCGGACATCTACGAATCGCATGCCAGTGTTCAGGTGGATCTTGAGCGCGTCAACCCGGCCTTGGGGAACAAAGAAAGCACCATCGTTCTGAATAATCAGGCCAACGATCCGGCTTACTTCAATACGCAATTGCAGATCTTGGCGGGCGCTAGCTTGATCCGCAGAGTTATTAAGTCCTTGGACCTGGAACACAATAAGGAGTTCATAACGCCCGCCGGTTCCGGTAGCCGTTCCGTTTGGCAAAGCCTGTTGAAAACTGTCGGGTTGGGACCGAAGGACAAACCCAAAATTGACGAGGTCACGGTGGCGCCAACTACTTCGGGAACGACCACCGAAGACATGGCCGAGGCTAAACGTCTGGCCCCGATCGTTGAAGGTATTCAACGGAATTTGTCGGTGGAACCTGTCCGCGAAGCGCGGATGTCCACTAAGGACACACGGCTGATCGTCGTTTCCTACAAGTTTTCCGATCCGGTGATGGCGACCAAGATCGTCAACGCCCTCGTGGAATCCTTTGTAGAGCAAAACGAAAAGAAACGAAACGAAACGAACACTTCGACCAGCGGTTACTTAAAGCAAAGAATCGCGGAGCTTCAGTCGGATGTCCAAAAGGACGAGCAAAATTTGGCCGACTATATGCGCGAACATGGCGTGCTCTCGATCAAACCCGAGCAAGATAATATTGTCATCGAAAGATTGGCGCTGCTTAATCGGGCTCTAACCGAAGCGAGCAATACCCGAAAAATTGCCGAGGCCACTTATACAGCCGCGTTAACGCCGGGTGCCGCATCGGCCGGTGCGATTGATACTACCGCCCGCCGCGCGCTGGATGACGACACCGCCGCGCTTAGTAAGCTGGAACAGAAGTTAGCCGAATTACAGGTTGAGAACACCAATGATTGGCCGGAAAATCAGCAAGTGATAAAGCAGATCGAGGCCTTAAAAAAGCACAGCGAGGGGATCATTAAGGATGCCGGTGGGGTGCGGTTGACGAATCTTTATACTGATTACTTGAAGGCCAAAAGCGTCGAAGCCAAGTTGCAAGCTGATTTTAACTCAGCCAAGGGGGACGCGGTTGGTCAGAATCAGGATGCGATCTCGGTCCGTATGTATCAACAGCGGATCGAGACCAACAAATCATTGCTAGAAGATCTGGTCAAGAATCAACGAAGTGCTGATGTCCAAAACGTTGGTTCCGCCAATAACGTAGCCGTGGTAGAACCGGCCATCGTCCCCGACGACCCGATAAGTCCGCGCCGGTTAATGACGGTATTGATGGCGCTGATCATGTCCACGGCTTTGGGCTGTGGCGTGGCGCTGTTCTTAGAATATTTGGACGACACGGTTCGCTCGACCGACGATGTGGAACGACTGCTGCGCCTTCCGGCGCTGGCGGTTATTCCGTCGGTCGATATGTCGCCTCGCCGCAAACTGTTGGCGGCTAGCGGTGGAGCCGGCGCGGATGCGGGCCGATCAGAATTACTGATCAAGGCCGATTCGCGCTCGTCACTGGCAGAGTCTTATCGCCAGTTACGTACCTCTATCTTGCTTTCAACTGCAGGTCACGCGCCCAAATCGCTGTTGGTGACGTCCAGCGTACCGTCGGAAGGAAAGACTACGACCGCGGTCAACACCGCGATCAGCTTGGCGCAAACTGGGGCCAGCGTTCTGGTTATTGATGCCGACATGCGCCGCCCGCGCCTGCATAAGATCTTCGACAAGGATAACAATGCGGGTCTCAGTACCATTCTTTCCAGCGAAATGAGCGAGAAGGACATTCTCGCCATCACCCAGCGCGATGAAGAGACCAATTTGCATCTCTTGTCGTCCGGACCGATCCCGCCGAACCCGGCGGAACTTATCGGGTCCGACCAGATGCGCCGGTTGTTGAAAACTCTAGAGCGCAATTTCACCCACGTGGTGATCGACTCGCCGCCGATCGCGTCGTTTACCGACGGCGTTTTGCTGGGCTCGATGGTCAGCGGGGTCCTGTTGGTCGTACATGCCGGTAAGAGTTCGCGCGGGGTGGTGAAGCGTTCACGGATGTTGCTGCAGGATGTCGGTGCCAAGATCTTTGGTGTCGTGTTGAATAACGTCAACCTGCGTTCGCAGGAAGACTATTACTACTATCAAAACTATTATCACCAGTCCTACTATAAGGGCGGCGATGAACCGGCGGATGATCAGCCGAACGCCTAGGCCTAATAGCGGATTTTGGGGGTGCGCAATAATTGGCCCGCGTTGAAACTTTTGACGCGGTTAGGTGGAATTTACTTTAGCGAGGGGATCTAGATGGCGGAACAGACACGAGTTTTGGTCACTGGCGCTGGTGGTTTTATCGGCCACCATTTGGTGACGTTTTTGAAGCAGCGCGGTTATTGGGTGCGCGGCGTTGATCTGAAATATCCCGAATATAGCAAGACCGATGCCGACGAGTTTGAGATATTGGACCTGCGCCGCTGGGACGGCTGTTTGCAAGCCACTCGCGGCATTGACGAAGTTTATGCCTTGGCGGCGGACATGGGCGGCATGGGCTTTATCTCGGCCCACCATGCCGAGATCCTGCGTAATAACACCTTGATCAATTTTCACACCTTGGATGCGGCTAAGGTAAACGGCGTAAAGCGTTACCTGTATACGTCGTCGGCTTGTATCTATCCCGAATTCTTGCAAGAGAATACCGACGCGGCGCCGCTGAAGGAAGCCGACGCCTATCCCGCGATGCCACAGGACGCCTATGGTTGGGAAAAACTGATCACGGAACGGTTGTGTCATCATTACCGCGAGGATTACGGCCTTGAGACGCGTACCGTACGCTTCCACAATATCTTTGGACCGCTCGGCACTTGGGAAGGTGGGCGCGAAAAAGCGCCAGCTGCGCTTAGCCGCAAAATCGCGGTCGCGAAGCTAACCGGTAATCACGAGATCGATATCTGGGGCGATGGCGAACAGACCCGTTCTTTCTGTCACATCGACGATTGCACTACCGGTTTGTACAAATTGATGCGGTCGGACCATTACGAACCGCTCAACTTGGGTCAAGACCGCATGGTCACGATCAACGAACTGGCCGGCATTATCGCCAACGTCGCGGGAATTGATGTCAAGATCAAACACATTGACGGCCCGCAGGGCGTGCGCGGCCGCAATTCGGACAATACCAAATTGCGTGAAGTTTTGAATTGGGAGCCGGCCATCACGCTAGAGGAAGGTTTGTCCGAAACCTACGCCTGGATCGAAGATCAAGTGCGCGCGAAAATGGCGGCGGACGAAAAGTCCGAACCCATCGCAGTTGGCGCGGCTTAGGTTCGCGGAGAATTGGATTTGACGAAGAGCGAGAACGGGCTGGATCTACAGCCCTGGCATGTGGTGCGCCGCGAGCGTTTGGTTGACGCATCACCGTGGATGCAAGTCTGGAAGGAAACCGTCCGTTTACCCGATGGACGCCAGATCGACGATTTCTATACGGTCGATCAACCCGACCATATTATGGTCTTTGCCGTGACGGGTGATGACCAAGTGATCGGTTTGTGGCATTACAAGCACGGCTCGCGCAACGTCAATCTTAGTTTTCCTGCCGGATATGTTTCTCCGAACGAACCACCACAGGATGCCGCCCGGCGCGAGCTTTTGGAAGAGACCGGTTATCAGGCCGATGACTGGATCTCACTGGGAGTGTTTACCGTTGACGGCAATCGCGGCAACGGAAGGGCGCATTATTTTTTGGCCCGCGGCGCGCTATTTGGCCCGCGGCGCGCTAAAGGTGGCCGAGCCCGATTCGGACGATCTGGAGGAGACCCGCCTGCAATTGATCCCGGTCAGCGAGATCGCGGCGACCTTGGGCCAGGGCGTGACTACGCTGGATGCGGCTGCCTTGATCGGTATTGCAATATTGAATTGGAAAGACTAACCGTCGAGCGGTAAGGTAATAAGTGATTTGGCCCGGCTTCGGGCCGGCATTTTTCAAAGGACTATGGCAGAAATAACCAGTTTTGTTGGCGTTCCGATCGATGAAGTACGGGACTATTGGAATCGCCGCCCGTGCAATTTGCGGCATTCGACCGCCGAGGTGGGTACGCGCGAGTATTTCGATCAGGTCGAAGCCCGTAAGTATTTTGTCGAGCCACATATTCCGGCCTTCGCCGATTTCGAAAAGTGGCGGGGCAGGAAAGTTCTCGAGATCGGCTGCGGCATGGGTACCGACACGATGAACTTCGCGCGAGCCGGTGCGCAGGTGACCGCGGTCGATCTTTCCAGCAAGTCATTGGAACTGGCCCGTCAACGCGCCGAAGTTTTTGGGCTTACCGATCGAATTACTTTCTATGAGGCGAATGCGGAAAAATTGTCCGACGTGGTGCCGCCGGAAAAGTATGATCTGGTCTATTCATTTGGCGTAATTCACCATTCGCCCCATCCGGAAAAGATCGTCGAACAGATCCGCGAGAATTATGTCGGACCGGGCAGTACGTTAAAGCTTATGGTCTATTACCGGTACGCCTGGAAAGTGCTATGGATCATGTTGATCTACGGCAAAGGTGCGTTTTGGAAACTGGACAATCTGATCGCGACCCATTCCGAGGCGCAGACCGGTTGTCCGATCACTTATTCGTACACGCGGAAAACTTTGCGGAAAATGATCGAGCCGGCCTTTAAGACCGAAGATATTTTCGTCGATCACATATTTCCGTACCAGATCAAGCACTACGTGAAGTACGAGTACAAAAAGGTGTGGTATTTCCGCATATTGCCCGAGAGCGTTTTCCGCTGGCTGGAACGGCGCCTGGGCTGGCATCTGTGTGTTACTGCAACGTCCAAATAATTGATCGTTACGGTGAAGGCAGGCAAATTTTTCAACGCAGCGCCGCGCGGACCCCAGATGAGGAACTCTGCGACGCTGCGTTTCTATGAGTGATCGCCGGATTTTGGGTGCGCTCCGACTTTATCGGTTGTTTGTGCTAGACTCTCCGGTTTTCGCGGGCTTGATGCGGGTCGCATAGGGCCCGGAATATTGTTGAACATATCGAGGAATGAATGACTTCAAGTTTTTCCGTCTTTGGATTGGGTAAATTGGGCGCCAGCATGGCGGGCGCCATTGCCAGCCGTGGCTTCAATGTTATCGGTGTTGATGTTAATCAACGCTCGGTCGATCTGGTTAACGAGGGACACGCTCCGGTTCAGGAAACGGACCTCGAAAAATATATCAGCGAGAATAAAGAACGCATCCGCGCGACCATGAGTCACGAGGAAGCGGTCCTGAATACTGATCTGACCTTTGTGATCGTGCCGACCCCGAGTGACGAGCGCGGCTCATTTTCGCTGCAATACGCGGCCTGGGCGTTCAAAGAGATCGGGCGTGCGCTGGCGAAAAAAGATGGTTACCACAACATCGTATTGACTAGCACAGTGTTGCCCGGCGCCACGCGCGAAGCCTTATTGCCGATCTTGGAACAGGAGTCGGGCAAAAAGGGCGGCCGCGATTTCGGCCTTTGCTATAGTCCTGAA
>JBDSEC010000589.1:0-4647 GCA_039920205.1 Pyrinomonadaceae bacterium | reverse complement strand
CCAGGCCTTAGCTTCGCTGATCAACCGTTGCGCGGTGAGATCGCGACCGATCGCTTCGCTAAATTCCCGCGGAATATCGGCGTCAAAAATGTCCTGCGCTAAGCCCAAACCGATCAATAGAATTCTTTGGCTTCCAGTTTGACGCACAAGAGCATCAAGTCGCGGCCAACTTATCCCGGGTTCCTTCGCCAAAAGGGTCGAAACGGCGCCCACCCACTCAAGCTTTTCCCACATCTCCTTGGTGCCGTTCACGCAAAGCACCAGCAAGAGATCTTCCGCGCTAAAAGCCTTGACCGCGACGCCGCAAAGGTCGATCGTCCCGGCGCGTTCGATCAGGCGTTCCGCCCACAGCCGAAACGAGAAATATGGCGGCGTGATCGCCCAATGCAATTCCAGATGAACGCCATTATCCGGGTTAAGGTAACCGCGATCACATTCCGACCGCATGTAATATTTTGCGTGACCCTCAGCTAGCGACACTTCCGCCCGGTAACCAGCGTTGGTCAAAACCGCGTCCGCCCGTGTTGCATCTTCCGGCCGGCACAGAACGTCAAGGTCGGCAAATTCGCGCAGGCCGGCTTCTCCGTAAAGCTGCGCTGACAACACTGGTCCCTTGAACGGCACCGCCAGAATGCCGGCGGCTTGCAAACCGGTTAGAATTCGCACCAGTTCAGCGCATTCGAAGATGGTCCGGCGATAGTGTTGCGCGGATCGGGCAGCAAATTCTTCAGCTTTGCCGCGCGTCAAGAGATCGACGCAGTGGTCCAACAGATGTCGACTCAGTAACGGCGTCATCCCATGCCATGACGCAAGATCCCGCAACCGATCCCAATCCAGATCTTGCCTTATGAGCCCGCGCAATTTCTCCGTTTGTTCCGCGGTCAAATTTGGACGAGCCGCGGCCACCAGGACCAACTGTTCCGCGCTCAGTGCTAATGGTGAATTTGCTGACGTCATCCGGCCGGTCCACCGGACGGCGTCCGAGATGCGGCTTTCGACTTCATCTGTGTCGCCCACGACTCCGCGTAACGGCCGCCGCATGCCAGCAACTCGTCATGCGTACCGGATTCCACGATCCGGCCATCGTCCATTACGTGAATGACGTCGGCGAACCGAGCGGTAGTGAACCGATGGGTAATGATGACGGCCGTGCGGCCATTCGCGATCTGACGAAAATGATCCAACCATTCCGCCTCGGCCCAAGGGTCCATGGCACTGGTTGGTTCGTCCAACAACAAAATGGGCGAGTCACGCAGAAAGGCACGCGCCAGTGCGATCCGTTGCCACTCGCCGGCGCTGAGTTCCGCGCCCCCGGCAAACCACCGGCCCAACAGCTGGTCGTAGCCACCGGGCAGTTTTTCGATCACGGTATCGGCCCCGGCTGCCCGCGCAGCTGCTTGAACTCGTTCCCGCCGGGCCGGTGATTGATCGTGACCGACCTCGATATTTTCCGCGACCGAGGTGCTGTAATGCATCGGCTCTTGGAACAACACGGTCATCATCCGGCGCACCTCGGCCAACGGCATTTCCCGCAGAGCTACTCCACCGACCGAGATCGTTCCGGCTTGTGGGTCATAGAACCGGCACAACAGTTTGACCAACGTGCTTTTGCCTGCGCCGTTCGCGCCAACTATCGCGACGATCTGCCCGGCCATGATCGTTAGATCGAAATCCTTCAAAGCCGGTCGGGATGCACCGGGATAGGAGAATGTGACCTGCCTCAACTCCAAATCGGCGGCCACACTTTTGATCGCGCCCAATTTGTCCGACGCTTCGACGGGGTCGACCACCGTAGGTTGCAAGCCTAAGTAAAGAAAGAGATCGCCCAAGAAAAGGCTATTGGCATAAAGCTGGCCCAAATTCCCCAACAGCGACCGCATCAAACTTTGTCCCTGATAGAACGCCTGATAGAAAAGTGCGATGTCGCCCAACGTGCCCGCACCACGAACCACGCGCCAAACCATCCACGCCAAGACCGCGCCCGTCACCCCCAAGGCCAGCAACGCCGCGCTAAATTCCGCCACTCCTTGATCGCGCGCCAACGCCAGCTTTTCGCCGCGCAACCGCTGTCGCACAACCGCGTATCGATCTTTGAAGAATCGGCCCAATCCAAAAAGCCGCAATTCGGGGGCGGCTTCGACCCCCGTCAACAACCAATCGTAATACCAGGTCCGCCGCTCGTCCGGCGTATTTCGCCGCCGCCAATCGTGTTGGCGTAGGCTGAACCTCAATACCACAAAAAACGCCGGGCCGGTGCTCAACAGCAAAGCTAACGGCAACCAGATCCCGTAAGGGATCAGCACGGCCGCCAGGGCCACTAACGTTATGCCGCTTTGCAGCAACTGGCCGAGGCTTCCGACCAACTCTACGGACCGGTGCGACGATTCATCGCGGGCCCGGTGCAGGTGGTCGTAATATTCAGGTTGTTCGTAAAAACCGAGATCCGCTGAGATGGCGCGGTCATGGATCAATTCGCGGATGTGATCGTGAAGATACTCGGCTTGCGCGGTGCGCACCCAGCGGCTGATGCTGGTAAGCAGTTCATTCAGCAGCAGCAGGGCGCCGACCGCTCCGCCCCAGATCAACAGGTTCCGCATCAGTGGCCAGGCACCGCCCGCCGCCTTCGCCGCCACCAGTAGATCCACCAGCACCTTGGTCAAATAGACCAACGCCGCCGGCAGGCCCCCTTGCAAAGCGATCAGAACCAGGCCGACGGACGTCCAGCCCGGCACCGCTTGCCAAACCAACGTCAGCGCCCGGGGCACGTAGCCCAAATTTGCCACTGCCGTTCTGATGCGTTCGTAGAATGGTCGCGCCATATAAAGACGGTGCGCAGAGTGGATCGATAAACTATTTATACCAACGCCGGACGCTGTTCTTCATTAAACGCGCCAACCGCTGTCGCCGTTTGATAAACGCGCGAGAATACACCGCTTTCGCCGCTGCACCGTCCAGCCGCGGTTCCATCGCGGTGGGCAGTTCCCCGCGTATCAACGCAACAAAGGCATTGTCATACTCTTCGTAATCAAAACGGCCGCCGGCAAAGTCTTCTATGTTCCAAAAGCTAAGATGTCGCTCGAACTCATTTTCGAAGGCGTCGCCCTGCGGATAGAACTCGGTGGGAGATGATAACAGCACAAACGAGGACTTTCGCTTCATTTCTGCTAACAATTCCAAGCCGACCGGCTTCTCGAAGTGCTCGATCACATCGCCAATGATGATCAGATCGTAGCCAGACAAGGTAGGTAGGATCTCGCGAACATCGCCATAATGGATCTGGTCATAAGCGTAATCATAGGTGGGCGTGGCGTAAGCGCGAAACGCCTCGACCCCTTCGATCCGGGTCTGCCACTCTTCGCGTTTGTACCGGCCGTTGAATATGTCCAGATACTCGCGGCACAAAAATCCCCATTTTCCGAAACCGACACCAATGTCGAGGATCGTTCGCGGCTGCAAGCGCACGACCCAATCCATCATCTTGGTAATGTGATGGTGAAAGCTTGTGGGCATGGTTCGTTAAGAATACTTCGCCGCTAATTCACCCGCGTGGGCCAACGCCTCTTTCCATTGCGTAAAGCGATGTGGATACCGGCCGGCGATCTCGACGGCGATCGCTTCCAATGATGTCTGTCCATCCATTAGCGAAAGGATGGCACGATCGACCTCGCCATCCTGGTTGCGTTGGGGAACATACGCCGCCGCCTGTTTGCGCAATCGGTCTAGCGATACTAGGTTGCCCTTGAAAGTCGATTGCTGGTAATGCGCTTTTTCACCTTCAGGTCCCATCACCCGTGTTTCCCAACTCCACACATAATCACCGCCGGTCAGATCCGCGCGCAAGGCGAACTTGATCTCATCTCCGGCCTTCACCGCCACCGATTGCTCGAACGGAAAAAATGGATTGCCATAGACTAACTGCGGTTCACCCGGTTCGGTGGTAAAGCTGATCCCTGGGCCTAGGTGGGCACGGAACCAAATACTCACCCCGTATGCGGTCCCGTCACGCTGGACCGTCCAGGTCAATTCGCCGTTCGGGTTCGGGTCTTCGACCGATGTATAATCCAAGGTGGTCCAGGCCGCCGGTTCGGTCAGATATTGATCAGGCCGGACCTCGGCATGAAACCAGGTATTGACCAGAAACCGCCGCGTGGGTGTCTGTTCGATCCCGAACCGAGTTTGATGTAGCGAGGTCACGCGGGCGTCATAAACCTCGGGCGCGTCAACCACGACCGCGGAAAGCTCATCCCGCAGCGGGATGAGCTTTCCGCCAGGCCGCAACAATCGCTTCCGCGCGTCGATCACCGAACTAACTCCTTCGCCATACCAGGGCATCGCACCGCGCAGATCACACACGATAACGTCAACCGGTTCCGGCAAGGTTACCCGCGTGGATAGGTCGTGAATGAACTCGATGCGGTCCGCACAGCCGTTCAACTGCGCCATTTCGGGACCTAGTTGCAGAGCGTCATTGTATTCGATCGCATAAGCTTTCGCTGCTCCCAACTTGCACGCTAGGATCGCGAAAAACCCGGTTCCCGCCCCCAGGTCGAGCACCGTGCAGCCAGGAGTCACCGATTCGCGCAGTGCCGCGACGTATGCATCAGTGCGCACCTGATCAGCAATGAATCCATTAAATGAGTAGATGTC